>NZ_JBEPDH010000010.1:0-225700 GCF_040300245.1 Nocardioides sp. NPDC000445
GGGCCCTCCCCCGTTGGGTGCCCCGCGCTGACCCCCTCGCCGGTTTCGGTCCCTCACCACCCCCCACCCCCGGGGGCCGTGCGCCCCCCAACGTCGGCCGAGATGGCATGCAGATGCCATCTCGGCCGACGTACGTGACGCTTGGGTTAGATCTTGCGGGCGAGCAGGAGGCCGTCGCCCACCGGGAGCAGCAGCGGGATGAGGCCGTCGTTGTCGGCGACCTGCTGGTTGAGCTCGCGGATGGTGGCGGTCTCCTCGTCGCGTACGGACGGGTCCGCCACGCGGTCGTGCCACAGCGCGTTGTCGAAGGCGACGACGCCGCCGGGACGGAGTAGGCGCAGCGCTTCCTTGAGGTAGGCCGAGTATTCGGTCTTGTCGCCGTCGACGAAGACCAGGTCGTAGTGGTTGTCCGTGAGCCGGGGGAGTACGTCGAGGGCGGCGCCGGCGATGCACCGCGCCTGCCGCTGGCCGAAACCGGCCTCGGTGAAGCTCTGCCGGGCCAGCCGCTGGTGCTCGGTCTCGATGTCGACGGTGGTCAGGACCCCCTCGGGGCGCATGCCGCGCAGCAGCCACAGCCCCGAGACACCGGTGCCGGTGCCGACCTCGACGACGTTCTTCGCATCCAGGACGGAGGCGAGGAAGCGCAGCGCCGCACCGCCGCCCGGCCCGATGGGTGCGACTCCGACCTCCTCGGCCCGGGATCGGGCGGCTGCGAGGAGGTCGTCCTCCGCGACGAACTCGTCGGCGTAGGTCCAACTTGCGGTCGAGACAGGGCTGGTCACACCGCAAAACCTAACCTGTTTCGCGTAACGGTGCGGGAACGCCTGATCCAACTTGTGCGTTGGAAGAGCACAGGAAGAGGAAAAATAGGAGCCTCACAGGCAACTCTCAGCCCTTCCGGTCCCAGGCGATCTACCGTAGGAGATGTCAGCGATCAGCGAGACAGACGACAGGAGCACCATGACCGCGGAGCCCATGCAGACCCCGACCGAAGAGCCGGGTGTTCCGACGTGGGACGAGATCGTGGAGAAGCACTCCGACCGGGTCTACCGGCTCGCTTACCGTCTCACCGGCAACCGCCACGACGCGGAGGACCTCACCCAAGAGGTCTTCGTGCGCGTCTTCCGCTCTCTCGACACCTACAGCCCCGGCACCTTCGAGGGCTGGCTGCACCGGATCACCACCAACCTCTTCCTCGACCAGGCCCGTCGTAAGCAGCGGATCCGCTTCGATGCCCTCTCCGACGAGCGCGCCTCGCGCTTGACGAGCAGCGGCCCGACGCCGGACGTGGCCTACACCGACCAGCGCTTCGATGACGACATCGAGCGCGCGCTGGCCACGCTGCCGCCCGACTTCCGGGCCGCGGTCGTGCTCTGTGACGTGGAGGGGCTCTCCTACGAGGAGATCTCCGAGATCCTCGGTGCCAAGCTCGGCACCGTCCGCTCGCGTATCCACCGCGGCCGGGCGATGCTCCGTGACACCCTCGCCCACCGCGCCCCGCGCGGCGGACGACTGCGTCACTCCGGGCCCAAGGTGTTGTGGGGCGGGGCTTCATGAGTCTTCTCGGTAACCACCTCGGCGCACGCATCAGCGCGCTTCTCGACGGACAGCTCCCGGCAGCAGACGAGGAGCGGGCCTGGGCGCACGTGCACGAGTGCTGCGCCTGCCGCCGCGCGGTGGAGCGCGAGGGCTGGCTCAAGCGACGCCTTGCCGGCCTCAGCGTCGACCCCGGCGTCACCGCGCCGGCCGACCTCAAGGGCTCGCTCCGCGGAGGTGTCCTGGCCGCCTCGATGTGGCCCGCCGACGACCTCGACGAGACCTACTCCGACCCCCGCTCGATGCGGCGCACGTTGGTGATGGTCGCCGCCGGCGGCGGGGCTGTCGGTGCCGCTGTCTTCGGCATGTTCGCCTTCGCAGCCGCGCCGGCCGACGCGCCGGTTCCCAGGAATCTTCCGGTCACCGCGGTCACCCAGGTCCCGGGCACTCCGGGCGCCCCCGTCGTCGCCCACGTACGCCGCTGACCATCCGTCTGACGACGCGACACGAGACCCGGGCTGCCCATTGTTGGGGCGAGTGGGAAGAATGGGTGTCGTGACGCAGGAACCACAAGACGACCAGTCGCGGCCGATCTCCCGTTGGGCACCACCGTCCGACGTGCCCCCGGCCGGGCAGTCGTCCCCCGACGCCCTTGTCGACGACGAGCGGGACACGGCCGAGGTGCCGTTGCCGGGCATGCCGAGACCTGCCGTCGAGCCGGCTCCGGCCGCCGACACCGCTCCGCTGCCGCCGATGGTGCCGCCGATGGTGCCGCCGCCACCGCCGGGCGGTTCCCTGCCCGGGTTCGACAGCCCGCCTGCGCCACCACCGTCCTCACCCCGGACCGACTCCTCGCAGCGCCGCCGTGTCCCCGGCCCGATCTGGGCGCTCGCGGCCGCCGTCGCGTTCCTGCTCGGCGTGCTGGGCGGCTATGCCGGCGGCGTACTCGAGGACCAGGACGACATGTCCAGCCTGGCCGGCGGTGGGCTCGAACCGGGCTCGATCGAGACCGACGCGCCCCTCGAGGGTGACGACGCCAGCATCGTGAAGGTGGCCGCGACGCTGCTGCCCTCGACGGTCCAGATCTTCGCCGAGTACCAGGGCGTCGAGGACGCCGCGACCGGCTCCGGCTTCGTCTTCGACCGGAACGGCCACGTGGTGACCAACAACCACGTGGTCGCCGACGCCGCCAAGGCCAAGGGCAGCATCGAGGTGGTCGACCACAAGGGCCGCCGTTACAAGGCCGACGTCGTCGGGCGCAGCGCGGTCTACGACCTCGCGGTCCTCGACGTTCCCGAGGTCAAGGAGCTCGAGCCGGCCTCGCTCGGCAGCACGTCACGGCTGAGGATCGGTGAGGGCGTCGTCGCCATCGGGTCGCCGCTCGGCCTCAGCTCCACGGTGACCTCGGGCATCGTCAGTGCGCTCCAGCGCCCGGTGAGCACCGGGCAGACCGAGGACGACACCTCCTACATCAACGCCGTCCAGACCGACGCGGCGATCAACCCCGGCAACTCCGGCGGTCCCCTGGTCAACCTCGTCGGCCAGGTGATCGGGGTCAACTCGGCCATCGCGACCGCCGGCGGGGGAGAGGGCGGCGAGGGCGGCAGCATCGGCGTCGGCTTCGCGATCCCGATCGACCAGGTCAAGGTGACCGCCGCGCAGATCCTGAAGACCGGCAAGGCGACCTACCCGATCGTGGGCGCCTCCGTCGACGTGCAGGCGGCCGATCACAACGGAGCGCTGATCTCGGTGGTCGACGCCGGCTCGCCGGCCGCCGCCGGTGGGCTCAAGGACGGCGACCGGGTCACCAAGGTCGGAGACGTCACCGTCACCGACGGGATCGGCATGATCGTCGCCATCCGTGCCCACCAGCCCGGGGAGACGGTCGAGTTCACGGTGATGCGCAACGGCGCCCGCCACGAGCTCAAGATCAAGCTCGAGGCGCAGACCGAGAACCTCGCCTAGACATCGACGCCACGCTCCGCCGCGACCAGCTCCCGCACAGCCGGGGCGATCTCGGCGCCGAGGCGCTCGGTGATGGCAGGGTCGTCGCCTCCGATGAGGTACGCGGAGAAGCCGTGCTCCAGGGTGAGTCCGGCCAGATCCTCGACCCACTGGTCCACCGGCCCGTCGAGCAGTCCGCGGCTGGCCGGCTGGAGCGAGACGTTCATGACGTTGAGAAGGCGGCGTACGTCGCCGGGGGAGCGGCCCGCTGCGACGGCCGCCTCGTCGATGCGCTCGTTGAGGCCGGGAACCGCGGCCGGACCACCCTCGATGTACTCCATCGTGGGCAGCCACCCATCGGCGTGCGCACCGGTCAGCGCGAGCATCCTGGGCTTGTAGGAGCCGACCCAGATCGGGATGTCGTGGGCGGGGGCGGGTCCCCGCTTGACGCCGTCGGCGACGTAGTAGTCGCCGCGGAAGTGGACGCCGCCGGGGCTGTCGGTGTCCCACACGTCCCGGATGATGTCGATCGCCTCGCGCAGCGCGTCGACCCCCGCGCCGGCGCCGAGCCGGCGACCGCCCATCGCGGCGATCCCGTCCCAGAAGGCCCCGGCGCCGAGTCCGAGCTCGATGCGGCCTCCGGTCAGCCGGTCCAGGGAGGCGACCGCACGGGCGAGCGTCGCGGGCGGGCGCAGCGGCAGGGAGAGGACGTTCCCGGCCAGGTGGATGTGCTCGGTGCGCGCAGCGGCGTACGAGATCAGGGTCCAGGCGTCGAGGAGCGCCGGCTGATAGGGGTGGTCCTGGAAGGTGACCAGATCCAGTCCTGCTCGGTCGGCGGTGACGGCGAGGTCGACGACGCGTTGCGGCGTCCGTGCGCTGGGGGTGACGAAGGTGCCGAAGAGTAGGTCGTGTCCGTAGTCGCTCATGCTTCCTCCGCCGGGTCGTTGTTCGAGTTGAAGTGTGGTGCGATGTTGAAGTTGTCGCGGAACAGGTTCTGCGGGTCGTAGCGTCGTTTGATCTCCCGCAGCCGATCCAGCGCCCGGGTCCCGAAGGCGTCGGCCAGCCGGTCCGGGTCGGTGTCGGTCTCGAAGCTGAGATAGAGACCGTCCAGATGGTTGCGCAAGCCGTCCCAGGCTGCGTCGAGCGCACGCCGGTTCCCGCCGAGACCGGTCACCTGGAACGCGGCATCACGATGCGGGAACGCGGTCTCGCCCGGGTCGACCTCGGCGATCGCACCGCCCATGGTGCGCAGCTGGAAGAACTGCACACCGCCCGTACGCAGCATGGCGGCCGCGTCGCGTGCGAACTCCGGGGTGAGCGCGCCGATCAGACCCGAGTGCGAGTGTGGCTCCCCATGGCCGTGGTGCCCGTCGCTGCCGACGTCCGGCGCCTGGTTCATGACGTCGGTGTAGCGGGCCAGGACCACCTGCTGCTGGACGAGACTGCCGAGGCCGGCGAACGGGTTGAGCCGCTCGACGATGGTCTCGGGGTCGGAGGAGTCGACCAGCCCGTAGAGCTGGATCACCGAACCTCCTGGCTGCGGTGGGCCGGTCACCAGGAACACCGTGGTGTCGCGAGGCGCGGAGGTGGCGATCTCGCCGAAGCGGAGCAGCGCCTCCTCGAGGTCGGGAACGACCAGCATCAGCTGGGCGGAACCGACCTCCGCGACCTCGTGGGCCTCGAGCTCGAAGGCGGTGACCACACCGAAGTTGGCCCCGGCACCGCGTACGCCCCAGAACAGGTCGGGGTTCTCGGTCGCGGTGGCGCGGACCAGCGACCCGTCGGCGAGCACCACCTCGACCGCGATCAGATGGTCGATGGTCAGGCCGTGCTCGCGCGAGAGGAAGCCGATGCCGCCCGCGGTTGCCAGACCGCCGACACCGACACCGCCGTAGTCGCCGGAGCCGATCGCCCAGCCGTACGTGTCGAGGGCCGCGGCCACCTGCTTCCAGGTGGCGCCGGGGCCGATGCGGACCAGGCGCCGCGCCGGGTCGATCACCTCGATCCGGTTCATGGCGCTCAGGTCGATCACGATCCCGCCGTCGTTCGTCGAGCGTCCGCTCACGCCATGGCCGCCGCTGCGGATCCCGAGGGGTAGATCGGTGTGGCGGCGGGCGAAGCCGATCGCGTCGGACACCTCCGCCGGCGTACGCGGCCGCAGCACCAGACCCGGGCTCCCGCCGCGCAGATAGGTCGAGCGCACGCCGCGATAGCTCGGGTCGCCCGGCTCCACCGCGCCGGCCACCAGGGTCGCCGGGATCTCGTCGTAGGCAATCCCCGGCCGGCGCAGCGCGCGCACCGCCGCGGGACGCCGGGGCCTGCCCGAAGCCGGGCCGCCGAGCTCGGCGAGCAGCCCCGCGACCCGGTCGACCTCGGCCTCGGTCGTGGCCGGGACGACCACCGCACGGCCACCGGGGCTCAGCTCGTCGGAGGTCGGCGAGGTCGACGAGGTCAGTGAGTCCGCGGTCGCCCCTGCGGGAGCGACGATCCAGGCGGACGTGTCGGTGAGCAGGCGGGCGCCGGCGAGCTGGTCGAGGTTCTGCCTCGCTTTCTCGGCCACCTGGGGAGACCATCCGTCAGGGGCCGAGGGGTCCGCCATGCCCGCCGCCTCGATGCCGACCCCGATCTGGATCGCCTTGGTGCTGCCGAGCAGCCAGGTGGCAACGGTCCATGGATCGTCGGCGCCGGGGTCGAGCACGACCAGGTCCAGGCCGCCCTCCTCGGCCCGGCGGGCCAGGGCGAGTAGTCGCTCCGGGGCGAGGCCGGCAGCGAGGGCGACGCCCAGTTCGATCGTCATGCACATCCTCCAATACGCGGTGACGAAGATCGTATGTGAAACAGACGATTGGTTCAACAGCACGAATTGCTAGGATGTTCCCGTGACCACGAACGCAGACGAGCAGACCGATGCCGACCTCGGATGGAGCCTCGGCACCCTGCTGCGCGGCTACCGGGAGCACGTCAACGCCGCGATCGGTGAGTTCCCGCACGGGCAGCGCGGCTACGAGACGATGTGTGCGGTCGTCCGGGGCGACCAGCCCAGCCAGCTCGCCCTGGCGACCCATCTGGGCATCGACCGCACCGTGATGACCTACCTCGTCGACGACCTGGTCGAGGCGGGGCTGGTCGAGCGGCGTGCCAACCCCGCCGACCGCCGCCAGCGCCAGGTGGTCGCGACCGAGGCCGGCGCGGAGGCTGTCGCCGCGCTGTGCCGCCAGGTAGCGGCAGCCGAGGCGGGCGTGCTCTCCGGTCTGGAGCCCGAGGAGCGTGGCACGCTGCGCCAGTTGCTCCGGAAGGCGGCCGGCGCTGCCCCTGCGCACAGCCCGGATGCCTGTGCGGTGGTCACCGGCGAGGACACAACGGCGTGAAAAGACGCGAAGAGCTGCTCGGCAGCATGCCTGGCAACTCTTCGCGTTGTTGTGGGGAAGGTTTAGTTGTGGGGGTTGAGGTTGCTGTGACTCAAGAAGCGTCCGGCGTGGCAGCGGGCGCGGGCGCCTCGGCCTCGACGAACGGGTGGTCGGCCACAAAGGCCTTGGTCTGCGAGTACATGTCATCGATGAACTTCTCGAGGACGCTGGACTCAACGCGCCACTGGCCGCGTCCGCCGATCTTGATGGCGGGGAGCTCACCACGGCGGACAAGGGCATAGACCTGTGCGCTCGAGGTGTTGAGCACCTCGGCGACGTCGGCAAGAGTCAGGAAGCGGGGGGTACCAGACATAAGGATCAGTCTCCCAGACTCTGCAAGCGGCCGTAAACCATCGAGCCAACCTGTTAGTCCGCATTAGGTACTGTTGCGCTGCTTTGTGGATGCGTGGTGGGTGAACCGTGAAGCAGAGACGCGCTAGGCAGCGAACAGTAGATACAACCCACCAACAGTGAAGCCGACCATCGTGAGCAGAAGCGGGATCTGCCCGGTCACCAGGTGCTGCGGCGGAAGCACCTGGAGCGCCCGGATGTGGGCCGACCAGACTCCCAGCACGTGTCCGGTGATCACCGCGGCCACCTTGATGACGGCCAGCAGCGTGGCGTGGAAGGCGAAGAAGTAGGAGACCGGCAGGTCCGCCGTTCCGAACCAGTCGCTTCCGTTTCCGAACGGATCCGAGGCGTTGCGCAGCGTTGCCAGCCCGCTCTCCCAGAAGTAGCTGAGGTAGTGGGCCACCACGTAGCCGACGATGATCGGCACCAGCGACGGCGCCAGCTCGCCGGGCAGCGCCCGGCGCGGCACGTCCCCCACGCCGGTCATCATCGTCCCGGCGCAGTAGAAACCGGCTACGAGCAGCGGGAACGCGATCAGGGCGACGTTGCTGATCACGTAGGCGGTGTTGCCCGAGATCTCCGGGTTCTGCACGAACTGGAGCCACGGCGGCGACTCGCGGTAGGAGTCGTAGACGATGGTGCCGAAGAGCACCGAGACGACCGCGACCAGCCCTGGCGTCGGACGCAGGGTGTCCAGGTTGCCGAGCGGGGTCCGCAGGACCAGGTTGCCGGCCTGCGTACGTCCCCACACCGACAGCCGCGCGGTCAGTGACGAGTAGACCTCGAACGGGTCGCAGCGCTCCAGGAACTCATCGCCGAAGAGCACGCCGCCGAGGATCATCACGGCCAGGTAGACGGCCAGCCAGAGACGTACGGGGCCGAGATAGTTGTTCTCCGGGTAGACCAGCTCGAGCCAGGCGAAGGCGAGCAGCGTGAACGCCGCCGGCCAGTAGCCGAGCCGCTCGGGCAGGCGCAGCGGCGGATCGCCGGCACCGCGCAGCCACGTCAGTCCGGCCACGATCGTGCGGGCCGGGCTGATCGCCCGGAAGACCCGCCCGAAGAGCAGGGAGAACGGGACGAGGCCGACCCACAGCCAGACGTACGTCATCCCGAAGATGGGGTTGTTGGCGTTGTCGGAGCCGGCGAAGGCGACCAGCACGAAGTAGGCGAAGATCAGCAGCCCGACGACACGCCACAGTGCGATCCAGGCGGGGGAGTCGACGACACGCCCGAGACGGGGCACCGGCCATCCGCGTGGGTTCCGACTCTGTGGATCTTGCCGGGCGACGACCTGGCCCTCGGCGGCGCGCTTGGTGGTCAGCACCAGCAGCGCGAAGGAGACGAGGAGGGCGAGGACTGCGCCCGCGATGACGTACTCGAGCGGCAGCGGGAGGTCCTGGCGACCACCCACGCCGTGGGTGAGGATCACTTGACCTCGAGGGTGACGATGGTCTTGCCGAGGGTGTGTGACTCCACCTCGTACTGACCAGGGATGTCGAATGCGCCCAGGCTGATCCGCGTGGTGCCCACACCGTAGGCGGCGGACTGCTCGGGGTCGGAGTGCACGTGGATCTCGCCGGCGGCGTCGGCGGTCACGTCGAGCTCGACTCCGTGGCCGACGGGGACGTCGATCTGGGTCCCGTGCGGGTCGACCGAGTCACCGGAGAAGTTGATCTCGACGACCACCGGGTCGCTGTCTTTGCTGGGCTCGGTGGCGACGTCGTTTCCGCAGGCTGTCGCGGCGCACGCGATCCCGCAGATTGCTGCCACGACCGCGATGATCCGGGCCGTGAGGCGCATTGCTCCCCCGTTTCGTGGGCTAAGTTCAAGCTGGCGTCTGCCACAATCGCACATGAACCAAAGAGGGGGCTGAGAGGGCATGAGGAGGCAGCGTGAGTGACCGACTTCGGCCACGCGAGGTGGCTTTCCTTGACGGGGAGACGCTGGCGGTGCCGCACCAGGTGGCGAGCATCGAGCTGATCGAGCCCAAGTCCGAGGGCTTCGACTACGGCGCGTTCCTCGAGCACGTCGAGGACCGGCTGGCCTTCGTGCCCCGCTACCGCCAACGGGTGCGTGTCGTGCCCGGCCGCATCGCCTACCCCGTCTGGGCGGACGACGACCGTTTCGACCTCACCTACCACGTACGCCGCTCCGCGCTGCCCCGTCCAGGCTCGATGGATCAGCTCCTCGACCTCGCCGGACGGATCGTCTCCCGGCCCCTGGACCGCTCCCGGCCGCTGTGGGAGCTGTACGTCATCGAGGGCCTGGCCGGGGACCGGGTCGCGCTGATCACCAAGACCCATCAGGCGCTGGTCGACGGCGCCGAGACCGTCGACCTGGTCCAGCTACTCCTCGACGACAAGCCCGAGGTCGGGCCGATCGTGCCGGACCTGTGGGAGCCGCCGGAGCCGCAGTCGAGCGCGCGTCTGGTCGCCGGCGCGGTCTTCGACGCGGTTACCTCGGTCAGCGGCTTGACCGGCACGGCACGCAGCCTGGGCGGCTACGCCCTGGGGCGGGTCACCGGGGTGGCCAAGGATGTCCAGAACGCGGGCGTCGGCATCGCCCGGGCGCTCAGCCGCCGCACGCCGGAGCGGCCGACGCCGCTCAACGGGACGCTCTCCCAGCAGCGGCTCGTGGTCACGCTCCAGGCCGACCTGGCCGACTTCCGCCGCATCCGGGACACCCACGGCGGCACCGTCAACGACGTCATCCTGGCTGCCGTCACCGGCGGTCTGCGCGCCTGGCTGATGACCCGGCAGCAGTCCCTGGCCGGCGTACGCCAGGTGCCGGCGCTGGTGCCGGTCTCGGTGATCGACGAGGAGCTCGACCCCACCCAGCTCGGCTCCGCGGTGGCGCCCCACTTCGTGGTGCTCCCGGTCGCGGAGCCGTCGCCGGTGGTCCGTCTCCACCAGGTGTCCTACTCCTTCGAGCAGCACCAGGCGCACGCCCGCACGGTCAGTGCGCAGCGGCTGGCCGGGATCAGCGGCTTCGCCCCGGCGACCTTCCACGTGATCGGCTCCCGGGTGGCCGCCGAGAGCGAGCACGACTACCTGCTCTCGGTGTGCAACGTCCCCGGCCCGCAGGAGCCGCGCTACGCCGCCGGCTCCCGGCTGGTCGCCTCCTATCCGATCCACCCGCTGGCCGAGGGGCACACCCTCGCGATCGGGGTGACCTCCTACGACGGGCAGGTCTTCTTCGCGATCACCGCCGACCGCGACCTGGTGCCCGACGCGTCGCTGGTCGGCCAGTGCATCAGCGAGGCCCTCGACGAGCTCCTCGACACCGTCTCCGGACGCCGGTTCCGCGCGCCCCGGGGCCTGCGCGTGGTCAAGAACTCCGGCGAGTGAGGCAGAATCCGACCCGTGACCCGCATCTACGTACCCGCCACGCTCGAGCTCCTCGCTGACTGGTACGCCAAGGGCGAGCTGCCCGGCACCGCCGACGGCTACGCGGCCCCCGACGACAGCGAAGAGGCCGAGTACGCCGCCCTGATGAGCGCCGCCGACGACTCGGCGGCGCTCCTGGCCGGTCCCGGGCGCAGGGTCGTGATCGTCGTCGACGCCCCTGCGGCTCTGGGCGATCAGGTGGTTCCGCTCAAGCTCGTCGCCGCGGTCCATGCCGACCTGGCGGATCGCCCGGCCGGCGCGGACCCCGACGAGGATCTGGGCTGGTTCGCGACCCAGGAGATCCCCGACCTGATCGGCTAGATCACTCCTCGTTCCACCAGGTCTCGGTGTCGACGCCCTGATACGGCGGGACCTTGACGGTGCGAGCGCCGGCCTTGCCGCCGATGGTGACGGTGCGGTAGCTGACGTTGTTCGCCCGGGTCCGCTCGTAGAGGTTGCCGTCGGGGTTGACGGTGACCTTGATCCGGTACGTACCGTTCTTGACCTTGCTCAGGTCGAAGGCCTGGGTCTGGGCCTGGTTGTAGGTGTCACCCCAACCCGTCGGCATGCTCTCCCGCAGCCAGAGTGCGGACTTCTCGCCACAGGCCGACTCCAGGCCGGTCTGGCTGGGCCGCAGCGTCGCGCCGGGCACGGTCAGGTCCACCGGGTCGGTGGGCGCGAGGCACCAGGACTGCTTGCCGCTGGTGGAGACGACCTTGTCCTTGGCGTCGACCAGCTCGTACTTGGCGAAGTCGAGGAAGTGCCAGTGGTTGTGCTCAGGGGCCTCGTGGAACTCCATGGTGCCGGTCTTCTTGACCCCGACCTGCTTACCGTCGCGGTAGAACATCTGGTAGGCGTCCATGACCGGCGCGGTGCCGCGGCGGAAGCCCTCCACGATCATCGGCGCGGGGCCGGCGTTCCACTCGTTGGCGGCGAAGTTGAGGCGGTCGGTTCCGCCTTCGTCGACCTCGGTCGAGATCTGCCAGGCGGGCAGCGAGATGAGGTCGGGCAGGGTGTCCTTCGTGGGCTTGCCCGGCGTGATCTCGCCGCGGGCGCCGCCCAGCGGGAGCCGGCCGCGGCCGTTCTCGCCGCCCTCCAGCGTCTCTCGCGGCACCACGGTGCGGGCGCCCTGGTCGTCCTCGGCTCCGTGGGCCGCCATGGCGCCCATGCCGACGCCTCCCTCCCCGCCTTCCCCTTCGCAGTTGCCGTCGGGGCACTGGTCGACGATGACCAGGTTCTGCTTGGCGGTGCGGTTGGACGTCGACAGCCCGAGGAAGTCGGCGACCGGCTTGTCGATGCTCATCGTCATGACGAGCTCGGTCTCGCCCTTCGTCTGGAAGCCGAGGTCGGAGACGGTCGGTACCGCCATGCCGCGCTCGATGCCGTACAGGACGCCCTTGGTGAACCAGTTGCCGCCGCAGAACTCGGGGTAGACCGGGCCGGTGGCGCCGTCGGTCTGCACCCGCTGCCGGTCGTAGCCGCCGGGGCAGAGCGGGTGCTTCTCGTCGAGGATCACCTTGCCGGACTTGTTCTTCAGGGTGACCCGGAGCCCGTTCTTGAAGCCCTTCATGCCGTCGACGATCGCGGCCGGCGCGGTCGTGGTGGTGCGCTTCTTGCCCCGGATGACGGTCTTGGTCAGCTTGACCGGCTTGTCATAGGCCGACTGCGTAGCGCGGAACTCGAAGCCCGCGTCGTAGGCGGCCAGCCAGACCGACGGCTGGACGTACGCCTCCCCGCCCCAGGCTTCGACCTCGACGGTGTCCGAGGCGGCCACGAGCTTGAGTGCTCCCTTGCCGGTGCTGCCGCTCGCGGGGCCGGAGTTCGCCGTCACCGTCGTCGTGACGACGAGCGCGGCTGCCACCAGCCCGATGCCGGCCGAGACCAGCTGCCGAGTGCGAGTACGAGGTTTGACCATCGAGATGCCCCTCCAGTGTGTGGCCCGAATCCCTCCTGATCCGGGGACCGAGAACCGGCAACTTATTGCCGGTCACCTATTGGGACGGTTAACTTTTCGATCCGGTTGCATCGGATCGAGAGAATCACCGAGAGAGGTACGCCGCGCCGACAGCCTGCTCGAGGTCGAAGGCCTTGAGCATCAGCTCCTCGACGTACTCCTCGAGCTTGGCGCCGACCAGCGGCACGGGCACCTTGATGTTCAGCCGCACGCTCTCGGTGGTGCGCCCGTCGGACTCGGACAGCGAGATGTTGCCGCGCAGGGTGGCCAGGCCGCCGGGGACGGTGATGTCGACGACGGCGACGGTGTCGGAGGACCAGACCTCGTTCTGATGGACGGTGAGGTCGCCGGAGACGATGCGCTTCGCGAAGGAGGGTACGCCGACGGTCGACTGCACCCGGTCGATCCGGACCTCCCGCGGCGCACCGCCGATGGTCACCCGGCGACGGAGCGCTCCCTGGGCGTCGGCGACCCGCTCGCGGAAGCCCGGATCAGCGAGCATCGCGGACACCTCGCCCATGCGGGCGTCGTAGACGAGCTCGTGCTGAAGGGTCGTCGTCATTGCCGAATCCTTTGGGGCTCTTCTGCGGGTTGGGACGGGGGATGAGGAGGCTCAGGCGGCGAGCCAGCGGGTGCCTACCTCATGCTCCTTCTCGAGCGCCTTCTTGAAGATCGAGAGGATGAGATCCTCCAGCTTTCCGCTGACCAGGGGCACATTCACGGTAGCGGTCAGGGTGACCGTCTCGATGGTCTTCGTGCCGTTCTCGGCCAGCCGCGCGATGCCGGAGAGCGAGCCCGGCTTGCCCGGAAGGGTGACCTTGAGGTCGCCGGAGGTGAAGTCGGCCGACCAGATCTCGTCCTGGTGCACCTCGATGGTGTCGCCGACGAACTTCTTCGCGAACCCGGGCACTCCGCTGACCGCCTGGGCGTAGCGGATGCTCACCGTCGAACCGGTGATCGCCACGCTCTTGGACAGCGCGTGCTGGGCGTCGCAGACCTGCTCGCGGAACGCCGCGTCGGCGAGCATCCCCGAGACGGCTGCGATCGGCGCGTCGTAGGCCAGGTCGATCGACAGCTTCTTGCTCATAACCACACATCATGACGCCTAGTGCGGTCAGAGTCATCAACAGAGCCGCCGAGAGAACGGACACATTCCAGGAGTATGCTCTTTACCCCCAGGGTGCTGGGAGGTCGTGAGCCTATGACTCACATCGGCGATTCCTTCGGATCGAGCCGCCTACTCAGAGCCCTCGCGGGATACCGTGACTGGTGTGTCAACGGAGACGCATATCAAACCTGTCCAAGCTCAGCAGAACGTCCTGCAGAACCGCCTGCCGAGCACCACCTACTTCCGCCATGTAGCCCCTGAGGAGCTCACCGGCCGCAGCGAGGCTGATCTCGCCGGCGCGGTGGGATCGCATCTGGCGCTGGCGGCGAACCGCCCGCAGGGCACCGCCGCCGTGCGCATCCTCACCCCGACCACCGCCGCAGACGGTTGGTCCGCCGGAGGCCGCAGCGTCGTCGAGATCGTCGTCGACGACATGCCCTACCTCGTGGACTCGGTCAAGACCGAGCTCTACCGTCGTGGCCTCGACGTACATCTCGTCGTCCACCCCGTCATCGACGTCGCCCGTGACGTGACCGGTGCGCTCGAGGGGGTGAACGAAGGCGACATCAGCGAGTCGTGGATGCACATCGAGATCGACCGTCTCGCGCCCGACGCCGCCAAGGAGATCGTCTCGGGCCTCGAGGGAGTCCTCGAGGACGTACGCGAGGTCGTCGAGGACGAGCCGAGGCTGCACCGCCGGCTGGCGGAGATCGCGGCTGGCCTGCGCTACACCCCGCCCAACAGCGTGCCGCGCGAGGAGGCCTCCGAGGCCGCCGAGCTGCTGGCCTGGCTGGCCGAAGACCACTTCCTGCTGACCGGCTACCGCGAGTACCGCCTCGACGGCGACTACCTGCGCGGTCGTTCCGGCACCGGCCTGGGCATCCTGCGCGCCGACCCGCCGCAGGCACCCGACCACGGCAAGATGCCGCCCAAGGTCGCCGCCCACGCCCGCGACAAGGTCATGCTCGTCCTGGCCAAGGCCAACTCACGCTCGACCGTCGGGGAGCCCGCCTACCTCGACCACGTCGGCATCAAAATCTTCAACGGCGCCGGTGAGGTGATCGGCGAGCACCGCTTCCTCGGCCTCTTCACCACGAAGGCGGCCCGGCAGTCGGTGACCCGAATCCCGGTCGTACGCGGCAAGGTCGCCGCGGTCCTCGACCACACCGGCTACGACGCCCGCAGCCACACCGGCAAGGCGATGCTCGACGCGATGGAGTCCTACCCTCGCGAGGAGCTCTTCCACGCCTCCACCGAGGAGCTGATGGACCTCGCCGAGGCCGCGCTGGGAGCGATCGAGCGTCGCATCCTGCGGGTGGCCGTCCGGCCCGACACGTACGGTCGCTATGTCTCGGTGCTCGTCTCGCTGCCGCGTGACCGCTACAACACGACGGTCCGTGAGCGGTTCTCGAAGGTTCTTC
Organism: Nocardioides sp. NPDC000445; assembly: GCF_040300245.1. Taxonomy (NCBI): domain Bacteria; kingdom Bacillati; phylum Actinomycetota; class Actinomycetes; order Propionibacteriales; family Nocardioidaceae; genus Nocardioides; species Nocardioides sp. NPDC000445. The sequence goes on from NZ_JBEPDH010000010.1 coordinate 15,108, forward strand.
TCGACGCACTCGGCGGCACCGACCTGGAGTTCACCGTACGCATCAGCGAGTCGACCACCGCCCGGGTGCACTTCGTGGTCCACGGCACCACCGAGTCGCTGGGGAAGGCCCTGGACACCCCGGGGCTGGTCGACAGCCTCGAGTCGCGGCTGCGCAAGGCCGCACGGAGCTGGCGCGACGACCTGGTCAGCGCGGTCATCGCCCACGCGGGCGAGGACGGCGCCGCCCGGCTCGCGCACGTGCTCGACGCCTTCCCGGAGGCATACAAGGAGGACTTCGACGCCGACACCGGCGCCGCCGACCTGACCCGGCTCGAGATGCTCTCGCACCAGGGCGAGGCGGTCGACTTCTCCTTCTACAAGGACCCGGAGAGCCCGGGCGGGTTCCGGATCAAGATCTTCCGCACCGGTGGCCCGCTCTCGCTGTCCCTGATGCTCCCGATCCTGTCCTCGTTCGGGTTCGAGGTCACCGACGAGCGGCCCTACGACCTCGAGGGTGTCGGCACGTCCGGGTCGGAGGAGTGGTACATCTACGACTTCGGCCTCGCCTACGCCGGCACGCCGGTCGGCACGCCCACCCAGCTGGTCGCCGCGCTGCACCAGGCCTGGTCCGGTCGCAGCGAGATCGACGGGCTGAACGCGCTGGTCCTGGCCGGTCTCGACCACGGTCAGGTCTCCATGCTGCGTGCCTACGGCCGCTACCTGCGCCAGGCAGGTACGCCGAACTCGTTCTTCTCGATCGGCAACGCGCTGTGCACCAACCCGGGCATCGCCCGGCAGATCGTGGAGCTGTTCGAGACCCGTTTCGACCCCACGCTCACCACGCGTGACGAGACGAAGCGGGCCGAGGCGATCATCGAGGCCCTCGACGACGTGGCGAGCCTGGACCAGGACCGGATCCTGCGCAGCTACGTCACCGCGATCCAGGCGACGACGCGGACCAACTACTACCGCGGGCGCAGCTACCTCGCGTTCAAGTTCGATCCGCAGCAGCTGCCCGACCTGCCGCTGCCGCGGCCGGCGTACGAGATCTTCGTCTACTCGCCCGACGTCGAGGGCGTGCACCTGCGCTTCGACGCCGTGGCCCGTGGTGGGCTGCGGTGGAGCGACCGGCGCGACGACTTCCGCACCGAGGTGCTCGGGCTGGCGAAGGCGCAGCAGGTCAAGAACACCGTGATCGTGCCGGGCGGCGCGAAGGGCGGCTTCGTCCCCAAGGGCGTGGCCGGTCCGGACGCGTACGTCACGTTCCTGCGTGGTCTCCTCGACGTCACCGACAACCGGGTGGACGGTGAGATCGTGCCGCCGCCCGACGTGGTGCGCCACGACGCCGACGACTCCTACCTCGTCGTCGCCGCCGACAAGGGCACCGCGACGTTCTCCGACCTGGCCAACTCGGTCGCGGCGGAGTACGACTTCTGGCTCAGCGACGCGTTCGCCTCCGGCGGTTCGGCGGGCTACGACCACAAGGCCATGGGCATCACCTCGCGTGGCGCCTGGGTCTCGGTGCAGCACCACTTCAAGCGGCTCGGCATCGACCCGCAGACCGATGAGATCACCGCGGTCGGCGTCGGGGACATGTCCGGTGACGTCTTCGGCAACGGCATGCTCCGCTCGGACCGCATCCGGCTCGTGGCCGCCTTCGACCACCGGCACATCTTCATCGACCCCACGCCCGACGCGGCGGTGGGTTTCCGGGAGCGGAAGCGGCTCTTCGAGATGCCCCGGTCGACCTGGGAGTCCTACGACACCTCACTGATCTCGGCGGGCGGCGGCGTGTGGTCGCGGCAGCTGAAGTGGGTGCCGATCAGCCCCGAGGTGCGGCAGGCGCTCGGTCTGGCGACCGACGTCAAGCGGCTCACGCCGCAGGAGCTGATCAGCGCGATCCTGCGGGCGCCGGTCGACCTGCTGTGGAACGGCGGGATCGGGACGTACGTCAAGGCGTCCAGCGAGACCGACGCCGACGCCGGTGACCACGCCAACGACGGGGTCCGTGTGGACGCCGCCGAGCTGCGGGTGCGGGTCGTCGGTGAGGGCGGCAACCTGGGCATCACCCAGGCCGGCCGCGTCGAGTTCGCCCGCAAGGGTGGGCTGATCAACACCGACGCGATCGACAACTCCGCCGGTGTCGACACCTCCGACCACGAGGTCAACCTCAAGATCCTGCTGGACCGGGAGGTACGCGCGGGCTCGCTGACGCTGGCCGCGCGTGACGAGCTCCTCGAGGAGATGACCGACGAGGTCGCCGCGCTGGTGCTGGCCGACAACGAGGCCCACAACGTGACCCTGACCCGTGCGGTGGCCTCGGCCCCGCAGCTCCTGGAGGCTCACGAGCGCCAGATCGCGGAGTGGGTCACCGCAGGCCTGCTCGACCGCGACGTGGAGGGCCTGCCCTCCTCGACCGAGGTCGCGCGCCGTCTGGAGGCGGGGGAGGGGCTCACCGCCCCCGAGCTCGCCGTCGTGCTCGCCTGGACCAAGATCGAACGCCGGCGCGAGCTGGTCGCCGAGGGCGTCCCCGACCCGGCCGCGGACCCGGAGATGACGAAGCGCCTGGTGGCGTACTTCCCGACCGCGATCCGCGAGCGGTTCCCCGAGGCCATCGTGGATCACCCGCTGCGGTGGGAGATCTGGGCGACCTCAGCGGTCAACGAGGAGGTCAACCTCGCGTTCGGGACGCTCGACGCGCTGTCACGGTGAGCACCGTGCCGGCGAGCAGGAGCGAGATGCCGAGCGCGGCGAACACCCACGACGGGCCGCCGGTATCCGGCAGTGAGCTCTGAGGTGAGGTTTCCGTCGGCGGTCCCGGGTTCGGGGCCGCCGGCGGATTCTCATTTCCGCCGGGGATCGGCATGTCGGTCGGGTCCGGCGTGGGCGTCGGGTCCGGGGTCGGCGTGGGATCCGGGGTCGGGTCCGGGGTCGGGGTCGGGTCCGGTGTGGGGCTCGGCGAGGGGACCTCGTCGACCCTGAAGTCCTGTCCGCCCCGGATCTCGCCGGCCGAGGTGATCGTGACCGTACGTGAGGCCTCACCGACGACCCGCATCCCGTCGGGTGCGGTGACGGTGATGGTGTAGTCGCCCGGAGGGAGACCCTCGACGATGTAGCCGCCCGCGTCGTCGGTGGTGGCGGTGACCGGGCCGTCGGGCCCGTCGACGGTGACGGTGACTCCGGCGACCGGGTCTCCCGTGGAGGCGTCGGTGACCCTGCCCGTGATCGTGCCGGGGCGGGTGAGGTCGAAGTCGACCCCGGTGACGTCACTCGTGGCCACGGTGACCGGTCGCGTGGTGGCGCCGGTGTATCCCTCGGGTGCGTCGATCTCGGCGGTGTAGTCGCCGGGCGGCACCCCGTCGAGCCGGTAGTTGCCGTCGCCGTCGGTGACGGTGGTGATCGGGTCGCCGCCGCCGGCGGGGACCAGGCGCACCTGGACGCCGCCGAGCCCGCTGCCGCCGCCGGTCACGGTGCCGGAGACGCTGGCCAGCTGGTCGACCACGAAGTCCTGGTCGGTGATGGGGGTGTCGTCGACGGTGATGTCGGAGCGGGTCGTGCCGTCGGGGCCCGCGGTGTAGCCCTCGGGCACCGTCAGGGTCACCGAGTAGCCGGTGCCGACCGCGTTGTCGTCGAAGAGGTAGCTGCCGTCGGTGCCGGTGGTCGTGGTCGCGGTGGTCCCGTCGGGCCGGGTGAGGGTCACGGTCGCGCCCGGGACCGGAGCGCCGGCGTCGTCGCGTACGGTGCCGCTGATCGCCTGCGGGATCACCTGGCGCACCTCGAAGTCGGCCCGGGAGGCGGGGTCGCCGTCCTCGCCGCGGTTGCTGACGGTCGCCTCGGTCTGCCCGACGATCGCGCATCCGTCGGGCTGGCTGAGCCGGACGGTGTAGCCGTCCTGGGTGGCGAAGTCGCCGAAGGAGTAGGTGCCGTCGGCGGCGGGGCTCGTGGTGGCCAGCGTCTCCCCGTAGGGCGAGACGAGGGTGAGCACCGAGCTCTCGACCGGGCAGGACCCGGAGGTAGACACGTCGGCGACGGTGCCGCCGATCGGCCGCGCCCGGCTGACGAACCAGGTCTGGTAGACCGGGAACCCGGCCCGGCGGGTGAAGACGAAGGTCAGGCTGGTGAGCCGGATGTCGGGCTCGTACCAGCCGCTGGCGCCGTTGGTGTCGGTGGCGGTGGGGTTGCCGGTCAGCGTCGAGGTCGCCGGGTTCCAGGTCGGCTGGTCGGTGCCGCCGGCGTAGTTGAACGATCCCTGGAACCATGAGGAGATCTCCGTGGCCGGGACGTCCTCGCCGTTCTCGTCGGTCGCCTGGACCTGGACCTGGTCGGAGTCGATGTCACCGAGCACGAAGGCCCAGCCGGTGTCGGGCGTGGGGTTCTCGAAGGCGTACGTCGTGGTCGAGGCGCCGGTCGGGGTGTCGGCCTTCGGGCGCAGGTTGATGTAGGCCGAGCCGCGGCTCGATCCGTACTTCGCTCCGGGAGGTGTGCTGGTGTCGAGGAACGTGCTCGCGCCGCTGGGGAGGGCGACGTTGGCCCGGGAGTCGCTGGCCATCTGAGCCGCGGGGAAGCCCGCGGAACGCTGGGTCATCGTCGTGGAGTAGTCGTTGGACGTCCCGGAGACGGGCGCCCACTCGGCCCACGAGTCGGTCACGGCGTGAGCCGGTCCCGGGGACATCACCGCGACGAACACGCCGGCCAGAAGTGCCAAAGCCAGACAGGCCCGGTTGAGCATTGCGAGGGGATCCTTTGCTTCCGAGGAGCAAAACGTTGCGTTGGGGGACTTTGAGAAGGTTAGCCTTGCGGAACCGGATTTTTACGCTCTGAAGTGCGTGTGTGGCTGAGGTTGTCGTCGTTCGAGGGCAGGGTCTGCCAGTCCGCGGGGCGCGGGATCGACCTCACCGAACGGGCGAGCGTGGGGATGAGAGCGGCGAGAGCGACCAGCGCCGTGACCGCGAGGACCGCGGTGGTGCCGTCGGTGCCGGCGAGCAGTGCCCCGGCCAGCGCGGGCGCCAGCGGGATCGAGAGCATGGAGACGAACTGGGCCGCGGACTGCACGCGTCCGACCAGCTCCGGTGGGGTGATCGCCATCCGGTACGCCGAGACGCCGGCGTTGCCGGCGGGGTTGAGGAAGAGACCGACGGAGACCGCCAGGGCCATCACCGCCGGGTGGGTCCAGAACGCCAGCGGGATCGAGAGCGGCACGAAGCTCCAGGCGACCAGGGCGGTGAGTCTGCCCGTCGGGATCCTGTCGATGAGCCAGGGAGCGACCAGCGCGCCGAGGATCCCGCACGCTCCGATCGCCGCCTCGGCCAGCCCGATCTGCCAGGCCGGGAACCCAGCCTCGATCAGTCGCAGCAGGGCCATGAAGAAGAGCGCGTTGACGGCGAGGTTGGCGGCGGGCCCGAAGAAGAGCAGCGTACGTAGAAATGGCTGCTGCCAGCTGTGGCGCAGCCCCGCGACCAGGTCGGCCGAGGCCTTCTCATGAGGCGCACGGGCGAGGGCCGGCGGGGCCGAGAGGTCGGCTCGGACGCGTCCGAGGAGCAGCCAGCCGGCGGCGTACGCGATGGCGTTTCCGGCGAACGGCGCCCAGCGGGTGACGCCGAGCAGCACGCCGCCGAGCGGCCCGCCGAGCAGTCCGGCGATGTGCTGGCGTGCCTGCTGCTGGGAGAGGGCCGTCGGGAGGTCGTCGGCCGCGACGACCGATCTGATCGCTGAGTTCTCGGCTGGGAGGAAGAGCCCGTTGAGCGCTCCGGTGAGGAGGGCAACGAGGAGCAGATGAGGGAGGGTGAGCGAGCCGAGGATCCCGGCGACCGCGAGCGAGGCGTAGAGGACGGTGCCCGAGCCGTGGGCGAACCGCATGATCCGCAGCCGATGGCGGCGGTCGGCGATCACCCCGGCGGGCAGCAGCATGCCCACCATCCCGATGAGGTGGATCGCCTCCGCGGACGCGGCCCAGAAGGCGGATCCGGTCATCGCGTAGGCGACCAGGGGCATCGCGAAGAGGCTCACCCGGGTGCCGAGCTCGGCGACGGTGGCACCGATCCAGAGGGCGGTGAAGTCGTGGTTGCGGGCGAGCTCGCGGTAGGAGGGCATACCCGCACCATAGAGTGCGCAAGATATGTTGCGCAATATGTGTTGCGGAATTCTGTAGACTGCGGCCATGGCTACGTACGACGACCCGCGGATCCTGCGCGCGATCGCCCACCCGACCCGCAACCGGGTGCTGCACGAGCTCTCCGCAGCGGGATCCCTCCGTGCCGCGGATGTCGCGCAGCGCACCGGCATCCCGGCCAACCAGGCCAGCTTCCACCTCCGACAGCTGGCGAAGTACGGCCTGGTGGAGGTCGACCCCGACGCCGGTCGGGACAAGCGAGACCGTGTCTGGCGGCTCACCGACGACGACATCACCATCAGCCCGAGAGAGATGGTCCAGCAGCCGGGAGGCGAGGCGGCGTACACGGTGTTCCAGCGCAGCTCCGTCGCCTGGGGCCACCACCTGGTCGACGAGGCCTTCAAGGTCTCTCCGGAGGACGATCCCGCGAAGCGTTACGTGTCGGAGTCCTCCCTGCGGCTGACCAGCGACGAGGCGCTCCAGCTGCAGCAGGAGCTGAACCAGATCGTCGCGCGCTACCGCGACACCGGCCGCCAGCCGTCCGGCGAGGAACGGGACCTCTACTCGGTCTACCAGATCGTCCAGCCGATGCCGGACCTGGCCGGTGAGCCCGATCCGGAGGCGGCGACGTGAGTCATGTCTCAACGCGCGCCTCAGGCCTGCTCCTACTCGCGAGTCACCGAGAAGTTGGTTTACCGTCCGAAGTCGCGGCCATTCCAGGACGCCAGTAGGGAGATAGACGAACGATGAGCACGAGCCAGATCGCCGAGAAGCGCGAGGTCCGCGAAGCCAACCGAGTCGAGGGCCACAACGCCCGGTCCTGGCTCCTGGTCTCCGCGATGCGTACGGAGATTTTCGATGACGCCCAGCTGAGCCGAGCCGACCAGATCATCCTCGACATGGAGGACGCGATCGACACCTCCCTCAAGTCGCAGGCGCGCGAGAACGTGACCAGCTGGCTCAAGGGTGGCGGCCGTGCCTGGGTACGCATCAACGACTGGACCACCGAGGACTGGAGCGAGGACCTCGCGGCGCTGGCCGGGATCGAGACGCTCGCCGGGGTGATGCTGGCGAAGACCGAATCGCCGGACCAGGTGACCGACACGTTCCAGCGGCTCGGCGGCTCGACCCCGGTGATCCCGCTGCTCGAGTCGGCGCTGGGGATCGAGGACGCCGCGACGATCGCTCGCGCCCGCGGCGCCTATCGGCTCGCGTTCGGCTCGGGTGACTACCGCCGCGACACCGGTGCGGAGAACGACCCGCTCGCGATGGCCTACCCGCGGACCAAGCTCGTTCTCGCTTCGCGGATCGGCAACCTCCCGGGCCCGATCGACGGCCCGACCGTCGGCAGCAGCCACCCGCTGCTCCGTGAGCAGGGCGCCGACGGCGTCGCGATGGGTATGACCGGCAAGCTCTGCCTCGATCTCGAGCAGCCCGCGGTGATCAACGAGTCGTTCAGCCCGTCCCCGTCGGACGTGACCTGGGCCTACGAGTTCCTCCACAAGTTCGAGGAGGGTGGCCGCGTGATCCGCGACGGCAGCGACAAGCCTCGTCTGGCCCGCGCCGAGACGATCAAGCGCCGCGCCGAGCTGTTCAAGATCAAGCCGGACACCGAGGCCTACGACGCCCCCACCTCGGGGCCGAGCGTCTACTGATCGACGCCGACTCGGCGCTCTGGGGTGGGACAGACGCGCCGGGTCGGCACGGCTCGGCTAGCGTTGATGTCGTGGATCTGCAGCAGCGCATCAATGACCGGGCCGGTGAGATTCTCCTGTTCGCCGTCACCCCGCCGAGGGTGACGACGGCACCCGAGAGGGTGCAGCAGATCGCGGAGGTCACGCTCGAGCGGATCCGGCCCCTCGATGTCGACGGGCTGATCCTCTACGACATCGACGACGAGTCCGACCGCAACCCCGAGGAGCGGCCGTTCCCGTTCGTACGCACCCTCGATCCCGCCGAGTTCCTCGAGCGCAACCTCGCCGGTCTCGACGTGCCGGCCGTCGTCTACCGGGCCACCGGGAAGTACGACGAGCCGACGCTGCGCGACTGGGTCAAGACCCAGGACCCGGCCAAGGCGCTGTCGGTCTTCGTCGGCGCCTCCTCGGGTGAGAAGCGGGTCGCCACCAGCCTGCGCCGTGCCCAGCAGATCCGGAACGAGGCCAACCCCGACCTGCTCCTGGGCGCCGTCGCGATCCCTGAGCGGCACACGGCCAAGGGCGACGAGCACCTTCGCCTGATCGCCAAGCAGGAGGCGGGCTGCTCCTACTTCGTCACCCAGGTCGTCTACGACGTCAACGCCGCCAAGAACCTCGTCTCCGACTACCGCTACGAGTGCGAGACCCGTGGCCTGCAGCCGGTGCCGATCGTGTTCACCTTCTCCGTCTGCGGCTCGATGAAGACCCTCGAGTTCCTCCGCTGGCTCGGCGTCGACGTCCCGCGCTGGATCGAGAACGAGCTGCGCCACGCCACCGACACCCTCGACGCCTCGCTCGAGCAGGCCGAGGCGACGGCGATCGAGCTGATGTCCTTCTGCCGCCAGCTCGGCGTGCCGTTCGGCATCAACATCGAGTCCGTCTCGATCCGCAAGGTCGAGATCGAGGCCTCCGTACGTCTGGCCGAACGGCTCCGCGGCAAGCTCGCACGCTGAGGTCGGTCGGCGCGGAGCGTCTACAGCCCCGTACGCATCGCCCACAGCTCGGGGAACAGGATGATGTCGAGCTGCTTGCGCAGATAGGAGACCCCCGAGGTCCCGCCGGTGCCGACCTTGAACCCGATGATCCGCTCGACGGTGGTCACGTGCCGGAACCGCCAGACCCGGAAGGCGGTCTCCAGGTCGGTGAGCTCCTCGCCGAGCTCGTAGAGGTCCCAGTGCTTCTCCGGGTCGCGGTAGACCTCGCCCCAGGCCGCCTCGACGGCGTCGGAGGCGGCGTACTCCTGCTTCCAGTCCCGGTCGAGATGGTCGGCGGGGATGTCGAAGCCGCGCCGGGCCAGCAGGCGGAGCGACTCGTCGTAGAGCGACGGACGTCCGTACGCGGCCAGCACATCCTGCTCGTGCGGCCGCCCCTCGTGCACACGGAGCGTGTAGGCGGCCTTGTTGCCGAGCGCGAACTCGATGCAGCGGTACTGCCACGACTGGAAGCCCGAGCCGGTGGCCAGGTAGGGGCGGAACTTGTCGTACTCGGTCGGGGTCAGCGTCGAGAGGACGTCCCAGGCGTGCACGAGCTGCTCCATGATCCGGGAGACCCGGGCCAGCCCCTTGAACGCCGGGCGCACCGCATCCTCGGCGAGGAGGCGCTGAGCCTCGGTCAGCTCGTGCAGCGCGAGCTTCATCCACAGCTCCATCGCCTGGTGCTGCACGATGAAGAGCATCTCGTTGTGGTCGCCCGAGAGCGGGTGCTGCGCGCCGAGCACCTCCGGCAGGTGGAGGTAGTCGGAGTAGTCCATCGGAAGGTCCTGCGTGCTGCTCATGTGACTGCTCCTCGGGTCCAGAAGCGCTCGTCGCGCCATTCGTCGTTGTCCATCACCGAGACCAGGTGGTCGACGGCGTCCCAGACGTCGACGTAGCGGGTGTAGAGCGGGGTGACGCCGAAACGGAGGATGTCCGGCGTGCCTGCTCGGAAGTCGCCGACCACACCGCGCTCGATGAGCGCCTGCACGATCGCGTACGCAGCGTCGTCGGCGACGCTCAGCGACAGCTGGCTGCCCCGCTGGCTGTCGTCCAACGGGGACTCGATGGCGAACCCGGGAAGCCGGGACGCGACGAGGTGGGCGAAGAGCCGGGTCAGCGCGAGCGACTTCTCCCGGATCGCCTCGAGACCGCCGTACGCCTCGGCGGCCAGCAGCGTGTCGACGCCGCACTCCAGGGCGGAGATGCCGATGACGGCGGGGGTGCCGGACAGGTAGCGAGAGACACCCTCCGCGGGCCGGTAGCCCGGCGACATCTCGAACGGCGCCGCATGACCCATCCAGCCCGACAGCGGCTGCTCGAAGCGGTCGACGTGGCGCGGGTTGACCCACAGGAACGCCGGCGAGCCGGGGCCGCCGTTGAGGAACTTGTAGCCGCAGCCGATCGCGAAGTCGGCGTCGGCGCCGCGAAGGTCGACCGGTACCGCGCCGGCCGAGTGGCACAGGTCCCAGACGGCGAGCACACCGTGCTCGTGGGCGGCTGCCGTCACCGAGGCCATCGAGTGCAGGTAGCCGGTGCGGTAGTTGACCTCGGTCAGCATCAGCACCGCGGTGCGGTCGAGCAGCCCCTCGATCTCGTCGGGGGAGTCGACCAGCACCAGCTCGTAGCCGCGCTCGCGGCACAGCGAGGAGGCGATGTAGAGGTCGGTGGGGAAGTTGCTCCGCTCGCTGACCACGACCCGGCGCTCAGGTGAGTCGACGGACGCGATCGAGAGCGCCGAGGCGAGCACCTTGTAGACGTTGAGCGAGGTCGAGTCGGCGACCACGACCTCGCCCTGACCGGCGCCGACGAGCCGGGCGATCTTGTCGCCGACGCGTTGGGGGAGGGTGATCCAGGACGCGGTGTTCCAGGACTCGATCAGCCCCTGGCCCCACTCCTGGGTGACCACCTCGGCCACCCGGCCGGCGGTGGCGCGGGGAAGCGCGCCGAGCGAGTTGCCGTCGAGGTAGATCGTCTTCTCGGGCAGGTCGAAGAGGTCCCGCAGCGGAGCCAGCGGGTCGGCCTGGTCCAGTGCGACAGCATCGTCGCGGTTCATTCGGCAGTCTCCTTGATCGGCCTGAGCACGGCCCGCACGGGCGCGGCGTCGGCGGTGGTGAGCTTGAGGGGGAGCGCGATCAGCTCGTAGTCGCCCGCGGGAACCTCGTCGAGCAGCAGGTTCTCCAGGATGCGTACGTCATGACGGTGGGTCGCGAAGTGGGCCGGAAGATCCTTGGAGGAGGACGGGTCCAGGCTGGCCGCGTCGGTGCCGACAAGCTGCACGCCGTGGGCGGCCAGGAGGTCGATCAGGGCCGGGTCGATCGCGCAGAAGTCGTCGTCCCAGGTCGTCGGCTGGGTCGCGTACGTCCGGAACAGCACGCGCGGCGGCAGATCCGTGACGTCGATGTCGTCGACGGTGACCAGCGGCCGCACCCTCGAGACGTCGACCACGCGGCACGGACCGAGGAACGGCTCCAGCGGCATCTCGCCGGCGGGCGTGCCACCATCGGTGAAGTGCAGCGGCGCGTCCGCGTGCGCGCCGACATGCGCCGACACCGAGATCTCTGCGACGTTGACCGGGCAGCCGGGGCCGATCCGAAACGTCCAGCCGACCTCGGTCGCGTGGTCACCGGGGAAGACCGGCGAGCCGACGTGAACGGGTGGTGAGATGTCCCACAGTTGCGCCATGTTCCGCAGCCTAGACGACCCGATTTTCCGTCGACTCGGCGCGTCGTGACAGGTCATCCCGTCGAGTCGGCGCATGATGACCGATCATCCCGCCGAGTCGGCGCGTCATGACGAGCCGAGACGACCGGAGCGAGGTCGAGCGGCGAGCTTGCTCGTCCGCTCGCGCCGAGCGAGGGAGTAACCGCGCGAAGCGCGGACTCGGCGCTTCAGGCGGAGAAGAACTCCGTCGCCACCGGAGCCAACGCCGACGCCTTGACCATGTGGTCCTGCCCGTCGAGCACGGCGAAGCGGCCCTCGGGGACGGCCTTGGCGATGGCCTGCTGGGCGTTGGTCATGTAGGTCGGGCTCTTGCTGCCCGCCATCGACAGCACGGGTACCGACACGTTCTTGAAGTAGCCGCCCGGCAGGGGAAGACCCTGCTGGAACGGCACGCACATGCCCAGGTCGTAGACCAGCGTGTGGGCGACCGGGGTGAGCTTCTTGAAGGCCGGGGTGAGACGCATGATCTTGACCGCGACCAGCGGCATGCCGACCACGCGCATGAACAGCTCGATCGCGGCGGCCCGCTTGCCCTTCTCCACCAGCTTCTCGACCTGCTGCGCCAGGTCGGCGTCGTTGGGACGGTGGGTGTCGTCGAGGATGAGGGGCGCCTCGTAGGCGACGATCTTGTCGATCGGCAGCCCGGCCCGCGCGGCCTCCAGGGCGAGGAACGCACCCGAGCTCAGGCCCAGCAGATGGGCGTGCCCGCCGGCCGCCTCGATCACCGCCCCCAGGTCGGCGACCTCCTGCTCGACCGCTTCCATGGTGCCGGCGGCAGCAGGTTTGGCGATGTTGCTGTCGCCGCGGCCGCGACGGTCGTAGCGGTAGACCGTGAACCGGTCCGAGAACGCGTCGGCCAGCTCCTTCGACGGCCCGAAGCCGCGGTAGCACATGGCTCCGTCGACCAGGACGAGCGCCGGGCCGGTGCCGACGACGTCGTAGGCGATCGTGGTGCCGTCGGCGGATGTGGTGGTCGTGGTCATCGTTCTGCTCACTTCTCTCGCGGTGGTCGAGCCCCAGGAGACCCGGTTGATACTGACGCGTCGGACGAGACCTCGTCGCTTCGACACGCGGCCGCCCGCTTCTCGAGAAGCTCCTGTTCGCCGGCGTTGGTGGTCAACGAGGCCGCCTCGTCGAACGCCGCCGCGGCCTCGCGGTGTCGTCCGGCTCGGTGCAGCAGGTCACCACGTACGCCGGCGGGCAGATGCGACCCGGGAAGCGCTCCCTCGGGGAGTGCCGCCAAGATGGCCAGCCCGGCGTCGGGACCGAAGGCGCGACCGTGCGCCACCGCCCGGTTGACCTCGATGACGGCGCCCGGGACGCCGGTCGCGAGCATGTCGTAGAGGCGTGCGATCTCGGCCCAGTCGGTGTCCTCGGCCCGCCGGGCGCGGCCGTGGCACGCGGCGATCATCGCCTGCACCAGATAGCTCCCGCCGGGCGTGCCGGAGGAGGCCAGCGCCGTCGCCCGGTCGACCGCGGCCAGGCCACGGCGCAGCAGCAGCTGGTCCCAGCGGGTCCGGTCCTGGTCCTCGAGCAGCACCGGGTGACCCTCGGCGTCTGCCCGGGCCGCGAGTCGTGACCCCTGGATCTCCAGCAGCCCCTGCAGCGCCTGCGCGTCGGGATCGCCCGGGGCGTGCGCGGCCAGCATGCGGGCCAGCCGCATCCCCTCCAGACACAGCTCGGGGCGAGTCCATGACGGCCCCGACGTGGCCGCGTAGCCCTCGTTGAAGACCAGGTAGATCGTCTGCATCACGTCGCGCAGCCGCGCCGTCCGCTCCTCGCCGGTGGGCAGCTCGAACGAGGCCTCGACCTCGGCCAGGGTGCGCTTCGCCCGCGAGATCCGCTGGCCGACCGCAGACTCCTTGGCGAAGTAGGCCCGGGCGATCTCGGCGGTCGTCAGACCGCCCACGAGCCGCAGCGTCAGCACCGTGCGGGAGTCGGGCGCCAGCGCCGGATGGCAGGAGAGGAACATCAGCCGCAGCACATCGTCCTCGATGTGGTCGACCGCGGCAGCCAGGTCAGGCATCTCACCCTCCTCCAGTTCATGGCCCAGCAGGGCGACCTTGCGGCGCAGCACCTCGTCACGGCGGAACCCGTCGATCGCGCGCCGCTTCGCGATCGACATCAGCCACGCGCCGGGGTTGCGAGGGATGCCCTCGTGCGGCCACTGCTCCAGCGCCGCGACAAGGGCATCCTGGGCGAGGTCCTCGGCCAGGTCGAGGTCGTGCGTCATCCGCGCCAGACCGGCGAGGAGACGTACGGACTCGTTGCGCCAGACCGCGACGATCGCGTCCTCGGTGGGCGAGCTCATTCAGCCGGGGTCGGCGGACCGAACAGCGGCCGCATCTCCACGGCCACGTCCTGCCCCGGCCACAGCTCCTCGTGGAGCTGGATCATCCGGCGTCCGAGCTCGATCGCCTCGTCGGGCGAGCGGACCTCGAAGAGCGAGAACCCGCCGGCGACCTCCTTGGCCTCCGCGAAGGGCCCGTCGATGTGGGTCACCTCCCCAGCGGTCAGCCGGATCTCCACCGCGGGACCGAGCCCGTCGGCGTCGAGCAGAATGCCGTCGGCGTACTGCTGCTTGATCTCGGCCTCCACCGCCTCGATCAGCGCGGCCGGGGGCGGACCGGCGTCGGGGGCCATCTTCACGAACATCATGTAGCGCATCTGCGTCTCCTTGCGTGTCGGCGTCGCGTCCGTTGCGCGTCGTCGCCTACGCGTCGAGAAGAGCCTGCCGCTTTCGACACGCCCGCACCAGAGATTTCGGTACGTGTCGCCTACGACGCCTTTGATGCCTTCGACTTCTTTGTCGTCTTCTTCTCCTCGGCCTCCTCGGGGACCTCCTCGCCGCGCGACTTCTTGGCCGCGGCGACCGAGCGCTGCAGGGCGGCGAGCAGGTCGACGACCTCGCCGGAGGTCTTGGTGGAGGTGGGGGTCCGCTCGACCTCGCCGCCCTCGATCTTGGCCTTCACCATTTCCTCGACGGCGCTGGCGTAGTCGTCGGAGAACTCCTCGGGATGGAAGTCGCCCGCGAGGGTCTCGACGAGCATGTTGGCCATCTTGATCTCGGAGTCCTTGATCTCGCCGGCCTCGACCTTGAAGTCGGGCACCCGGATCTCGTCGGGCCACATCATCGTCTGCAGCACGATCACGTCGCCGTTGTCGGTCGGCCGCACCCGGAGCGCCGCGACCGTGGTGCGCTGCCGCAGGGCGACGGTCACCAGCGCGACCCGGTCGGCCTCGAGCAGGGCCTGGCGCAGCAGCGCGTAGGGCTTGACCCCGGTGTTCTCCGGCTCCAGGTAGTAGCTCTTCTCGAAGAGCATCGGGTCGATCTGGTCGCTCGGCACGAACTTCTCCACCGCGATCTCACGCGAGGAGGTGGTCGGCAGGTTGGCGAAGTCGTCGTCGGTGAGCACGACCATCTCGCCGTCCTCGGTCTCATAGCCCTTCGCGATCTCGGAGTAGGGCACTTCCTCGCCGTCGATCGAACAGATCCGCTGATAGCGGATCCGGCCACCGTCGGACTGGTGTACCTGACGGAAGGAGACGTCGTGGGACTCCGTCGCCGAATAGAGCTTCACGGGCACGCTGACCAGCCCGAACGACACCGCGCCCTTCCAGATCGCACGCATGGTGACTCCCTCCGTAACGGCAACGTCTTGCCCAGTATCTGCCGTATTCCGTTTTCGCGGTACCCCTTAACCCCACGCGTCACACGGCCTCCTGGAGGCAAGATGGAGGCATGCGGCCCATGCTCGCCACGCCCGGCGCCCACGTTCCTCCGGGGGAGGAGTGGGTCCATGAGGTCAAGTGGGACGGCATCAGGCTGGTCGGAGAGTCCGAGCAGGGACGTACGCAGACCCGCCTCGCGACGCGCAACGGCAACGACGCCACCCCCGCCTGGCCCGAGATCGCGACCGGGCCGACGCGCGACATCGTCGTCGACGGTGAGGTGATCGCGCTCAACGACGCCGGGCTGCCCGACTTCCGGGTGCTGATGGACCGGATGCACAACCGCGACGTCCGCCGGGCGGCGCGGTTCGCGGAGAAGATCCCCGCGACGTACATGGTCTTCGATCTGCTCCGTCTCGACGGGCGGCTGCTCATCGAGGAGCCCTGGGCGGAGCGTCGCAAGATCCTCGAGGCCCTCGACGCCGCCGGCGAGCTGGGCTCCTGGCAGGTGCCGGCGACCTACGACGATGGCCAGATGCTCCATGAGGTCACGAAGCAGCAGGGGCTGGAGGGGATCGTGTCGAAGCGGCGCGGCAGTCGCTACCGGCCGGGGGAGCGGAGCAAGGACTGGATCAAGCTGGCCCACCGCTACCGGGCCTCGCTGGTGGTCGGCGGCTGGCGACCCGAGGTGGGCACCGAGGGCGGCACCGAACGACTCGGCGCCCTGCTCGTCGGGCAGCCGACGCCCGAGGGCCTGATCTACCGTGGGCGGGTCGGCAGCGGCATCACCGGCAAGCGGGCCCAGCGGCTCGGGGAGCTGCTGCGCGAGACCAGCCGGAGCCCCTTCGCCGGACCCGACGTCGACCCGGACGGGGGAGTGCCGTCGCTGGACGCTCGGGGCACCCACTGGGTCGAGCCGCTCCTGGTCGTCGAGGTGGAGACCCACGGCACTGCCGTCGCTGCGGCGAGCTACAAGGGCCGGCTGCGACAGCCGAGCTTCATCGGCATCCGCGAGGACATCGAGCCGGAGGATCTGTGATGGTCGAACGAGAAGAGGTACGCGTCGAGGTCGACGGCCGGGTTCTGACCCTGACCAGCCTCAGCAAGGTGCTCTATCCACGCACGGGCATGACGAAGGGCGAGGTGCTCAACTACTACGCCCAGGTCGCGCCGGCGCTCCTGCCGCAGCTCCAGGACCGTGCCGTGACGAGGATCCGCTGGCCGCACGGTGTCGGCGACATGTCGTTCTTCGAGAAGAACGCACCCGCCGGCACGCCCAGCTGGGTCCGTACGGTCATCGTTCCGACAACGGGATCCCGAACTGCCGACCACAGGGAGGGAACACTCACCTTTCCGATCCTCGACAGCCTCGCCGCGCTCACCTGGGCCGCGAACCTCTCCGCGCTGGAGCTGCACGTCCACCAGTGGACGGTCGGCAGCGATGGCACCCCGGCAGGCGCGAACCGGATCGTGATCGACCTCGACCCCGGTGAGCCGGCCGGCCTGCAGGAGTGCTGTGAGGTGGCGCTGCTGGTGCGCGAGGCGCTGGCCGCCCGTGACCTCGCCGCGACGCCGGTGCTCAGCGGGAGCAAGGGCGTGCACCTGTACGCCGCCCTGCCGGAGCCCGTCGAGCCGGACGTCGCCACGGCGCTGGCCAAGGAGATCGCCGAGGACCTCCAGAAGGCCCACCCGAGCAAGGTGACCGCGACGATGACCAAGAGCCGCAGGTCAGGCAAGGTTTTCCTGGACTGGTCGCAGAACTCGGGATCGAAGACGACGATCTGTCCCTACTCGCTGCGGGGCAAGACGATCCCCACGGTCGCGGCCCCGGTGACCTGGGACGAGGTCGCCGAAGGGGCCGAGGATCCGCTCGGTATCGACCAGCTCGGACCTAACAATGTGATCACGCGCTTATCTGAAAGGGGGGATCTCTTCACAAGCCCTACGGGGCTGTAACTATTGTTCTCTTCATGTCGAACTCCGTGCTTGTCGTAGAAGACCAAGAGGACATCGCTGCTCCCCTGGTGCGCACGCTCCAGCGTGAGGGCTATGACGTCACCTGGGTCGACTCCGGCAAGAAGGCGCTGGAGCTGCTGGCACCTCCGTACGACGCCGAGCTGGTGCTGCTCGACCTGGGCCTCCCGGACATGGACGGGCTCGAGGTCTGCAAGGCCGCTCGCGACAACGGCTACGAGGGCGGGATCATGATCCTCACCGCCCGTGACGCCGAGATCGACCTGGTCGTCGGGCTCGACGCCGGCGCCGACGACTACCTGGCCAAGCCGTTCGCGCTGGCCGTCCTCCAGGCGCGAGTCCGCGCCCTCCTGCGCCGCTCGGGCCCGGTCGAGCCCGGCGCCGACGACGACGCCCTGCGCATCGACGTGGCTGCCCACCGGGTCTACGCCGGCGAGCGCGAGGTGACCCTGACCGGCAAGGAGTTCGCGCTCCTGGCCGTCCTGGCCGCCTCCCGCGACAAGGTCGTCTCCCGCGACCGGCTGATGGCCGAGGTCTGGGACGAGAACTGGTACGGCTCGACCAAGACGCTCGACGTCACCGTCGGACGCCTGCGCCAGAAGCTCGAGGCGGCCGGTGTGCAGGAGAAGGTCGTCGCCGTGCGTGGCGTCGGTTTCCGTCTCGAAGCAGCGGAGTAAACGCAAGCTCGACACGGTGTCATACGCGTGTTCAGTGCGTGAGATGTTTCACAAACGACGGCAAAGTCACGCGTGAACACGCCGATTGTGCTTCAGATTCGGCCATTCGGGATTGGATCCGTTCCAGATCGCATGTCACCTTGGATGAGCCGTGCAGAACGCACGACCGGCCCCGGTACACGCCGAATCCTGTCCCTCCGGACGCCGGCCCCTACTACTGAACCCCCTTTACCCTCACACTCAGCAGTACGTATGGGACAGGAGCGGGGGACCCAAGTTCCACGCGACTAACTCGGACGGTCGCTTGGGGTGAAGCCATCGCGACGATGGCCGGGCAACCTTCTAGCCCGAACCCGACAGCTCACCTCGCAGGCGTGGGAAGGAACTCACGCATGTCCAAGTCCGTATCTCATCCTGCCCATCGAGGCGCGCCCCGCCCGTTCCGGTCGCCGAACGTCTCGATCGCCCGGACGATCGCAGGATCCCTCAGTGGCCACGGCAAGCTCCTCGGCCGCATCACCCTCGCCAGCGGTATCGCCGCCGGTGCCCTGGTGGCAGTCCCCGCCGCCAACGCCGCGCCGGCCTCCCACGAGACCACCTCCGTCGAGCCGGCCAAGGTGGTGGAGGCTCCGACCCTGGAGGCCTCGGCCACGCCCACGGCGATGCTCACCGACATCAAGCAGCTCGAGAGGGCTGTCGAGGTGCAGGAGCGCAAGGCCGAGGCAGCCCGCAAGGCCGCCGAGGCGAAGCGCAAGGCAGCGATCGCCGCCAAGAAGGCCGCGGAGGCGAAGAAGAAGGCCGAGGCTGAGGCCAAGGCCTTCGCCGCGAGCCAGGAGGGCAAGATCGAGCGGGCGATCAGCGTCGCCTCGGAGCAGATCGGCGACCCGTACGTCTGGGGTGCCACCGGTCCGAGCTCGTTCGACTGCTCCGGCCTGACGCAGTACGCCTTCAGTGCCGCCGGCATCGAGCTCCCCCGGGTCTCGCGCGACCAGGCGGCTGCGCTGCCGACGATCCCGAACGACCAGATCCAGCGCGGCGACCTGATGTTCTGGGGTAGCCCGGTCTACCACGTGGGCATCTTCCTGCGCTGGGAGAATGGTCAGGCGATCATGCTGCACGCCCCCAAGCCGGGCGCATCTGTTCGTGAAGAGGCTGCCTGGGACGGCTGGTTCGCCGGCTCGACCCACCAGGCCTGAGGCTTCTCGGGACCCATATATCCCCCTGGCGCTCGCCCTCCGGTTCCCCGTACCGGAGGGCGAGCGCATATTTTCCGGAGCGGAGCCCGAGGAGGTTGGCGCAGTGGGGTCGGCGAATCGGGCGGCGAACCACCGGTCAAGTAACCTGTAAGACGTGGCAGGCCCCGAATTCGACACCGAGATCAAGCAGCTCCAGGCAACGATGCAGACCATCGGCCAGGTGCTGGACCTGGACGCGATGCGCAAGGAGATCGCCGACCTCGGCGAGCAGGTCGCCGCGCCCGACCTCTGGGACGATCAGGACAACGCCACCCGCGTCACCGGACGTCTCTCCCTGCTGCAGGGCGAGCTCAACAAGTTCACCGAGCTCCGCACCCGCATCGAGGACCTCGGCCTGATGGTCGAGATGGCCCAGGAGGAGGGCGACGCCGACTCGCTCGCCGAGTCCGAGGCCGAGCTGGGCCGGGTGAAGAAGGCTGTCGAGAGCCTGGAGATCCGCACCCTGCTCTCGGGGGAGTACGACTCCCGCGAGGCCCTGGTGACGATCCGCTCCGGCGCCGGTGGTGTCGACGCCGCCGACTTCGCCGAGATGCTGATGCGGATGTACGTCCGCTGGGCCGAGCGCAACAAGTACCCGGTCGAGGTCTTCGACACCTCCTACGCCGAGGAGGCCGGGCTGAAGTCCGCCACCTTCGCGATTCACGCCCCCTACGCCTACGGCACCCTCTCCGTCGAGGCCGGCACCCACCGTCTGGTGCGGATCAGCCCCTTCGACAACCAGGGCCGTCGCCAGACCTCCTTCGCCGCGGTCGAGGTCGTGCCCGTGCTGGAGCAGACCGACGAGATCGAGATCGACGAGAACGACATCAAGGTCGACGTCTACCGCTCCTCGGGCCCCGGTGGCCAGTCGGTCAACACCACCGACTCGGCGGTCCGGCTGACCCACATCCCGACCGGCACCGTGGTCTCCTGCCAGAACGAGAAGTCGCAGCTGCAGAACAAGGCCGCCGCGATGATCGTCCTCAAGGCCAAGCTGCTCGCGCTGAAGAAGGCCGAGGAGGAGGCGCAGCTCAAGGAGCTCAAGGGCGACGTCGCCGCCTCGTGGGGCGACCAGATGCGCAACTACGTCCTCAACCCCTACCAGATCGTCAAGGACCTGCGTACGACCTACGAGGTCGGCAACCCGCAGGCGGTCTTCGACGGCGACATCGACGGGTTCCTCGAGGCCGGCATCCGGTGGCGCCGCGGTGCCGAGAAGGCCGAACAGAACTGACCTGATGGTTGCGCTGACGCGCACCAGGCTTCCACTCCCAGGCCGAGGCGCGGCGTACGTCTTTGACGCCTACGGCCCTGAGGACGGGGTGCCGATGGTGCTGTTGCACGAGCTCGGTGGCAGTGCGAAGCGGTGGCAGGGTGTGGTGCCGCCGTTCGCGGATGCCCACCGGGTGCACGCCTTCGACATGCGTGGGCACGGGGACTCGGACTGGGCCTCGGAGTACTCCCACCGGCTCATCGCCGACGACGTCATCGCGGCGATGGACGCGCTCGGGATCTCGGGCGCCGTGGTCGTCGGGCACTCGACCGGCGGCAACGTCGCCCTCCTGGTCGCGATGCACCGGCCCGACCTGGTCTCCCGGCTGATCATCGAGGACGTGGTGCCACCCGCGCCGCGCCCGCGCAGGTCGCCCGGGCGCCCGGCACGGCCGATGCCCCACGACTGGGAGTGCATCGCGTCCCTGCTGGTCGAGGCGACGATGTACGACGCGTGGATGTGGGAGCAGCTCGAGCTGTTGCCCATGCCGACCCTGATCGTGGCCGGTGGCGGCAACAGCCACATCCCGCAGTCGGACCTGGAGAAGGTCGCCCAGCGGATCCCGCAGGCCGACCTCGTCCACTTCGACGTCGGTCACTTCGTGCACCGCAACCAGCCGGGCGAGTTCGCCGACACCGTCCTGGCCTGGCTCGCGTCGCGGTCCTGAATCCGACGCGTCCCGCGTCGCGGGTGGGATCCCCATCCCTAAGGACCCCACCCGCTCTCGCCAGCCGGCTCTGCTCTGACTCAGTGCCCGCGGCGGCGCGCGCCGCCCGGTGAAGTGCCTACCCGGCCCGAGCGACTAAGTCGATTAAAGCACTCGACTTTAGGTCGGCGCAAACGACTCGCCCCGGACCGAATCTCGATCGAGAACCTCAGGCGTCGGCGGCGGCCGCGGTGAGGGTCACCAGGCACCAGCGGGAGGCGCGCTTCTGGACCGTCGCGGGCGCCTCGCCGGCCTTGCCGGTGAGCTCGCAGGAGAGCCAGGCGTCGCCGAAGAGGCCGCGGTGGACCACCTTCGTCTGCTTCTTCGCGTCGGTGCAGGTGAGGGCGACCGACGGCTTCCCGTACGCAGGGGTCGAAGCGGCCTTGCAGCCCTTGGGCACGCTCTTGGTCATCTGCGTGGCCCAGTCCAGGGTGACCGGCGGCGCGAAGACCCAGGCCCGCGCCGAGGTGGCCGAGTCCTCCGGCCCGGTCCAGATGCAGCCGTACTCCTGCGCGACGTCGTTGACCTGGCCCGAGATGGCGGTCTGGTCGCCGTCGCCGTAGGCCTTCTTCTCGGCGGCGGCGCCGCCGAGTGCCTCGGTCGCGTCCTCGGTCGGGACGCGGTCGCAGAACGCGCCGCGGCGTACGTGCATCGTGGTGGTGTCCGCGGTGCTCAGGTCGCCCTTCACCTCGGGGACCTCGGGCTCATCGTCTTTCAGGGTGAGTACGCCGACCCCGACCGCGATCGCGGTGAGGACTACGGCACCGATGAGGATCCGGACTGCAGAGCGCACGCCGTCAGAGTACAGGGGCAGGTATGTCCGAGCCGAAGTGCTGAGCCCACCACCGTTGCACTACCCTCGGTGCGGTGATCCGCTTCGAGAAGGTCAGCAAGGCCTACCCAGGGCAGGCGCGCCCCGCCCTCAACAGCCTTTCGATCGACATCCAGAAGGGGGAGTTCGTCTTCCTCGTGGGCCAATCCGGCTCGGGGAAGTCGACGGCGCTCAAGCTGATGCTGCGCGAGCAGCGCCCGACCACCGGGCGGGTCTACGTCGCCGGCAAGGAGATCAACCGGCTCGCCGGTTGGAAGGTGCCGCGGCTGCGCCGCCAGGTCGGCACGATCTTCCAGGACTTCCGCCTCCTGGCCAACAAGAACGTCGCCGAGAACGTCGCCTTCGCGATGCAGGTGACCGGTCACTCCAACCGCGAGATCCGGGAGCGCGTCCCGGAGACGCTCGAGCTGGTCGGTCTCGACGGCAAGGGCGACCGGATGCCCGACGAGCTCTCCGGTGGTGAGCAGCAGCGCGTGGCCGTCGCCCGCGCGTTCATCAACCGGCCGATGATCCTGATCGCCGACGAGCCGACCGGAAACCTCGACCCCGGCAACACCGTCGGCATCATGCGCCTGCTCGACCGCATCAACCGGTCCGGCACCACGATCGTGATGGCGACCCACGACGTCCAGATGGTCGACCAGATGCGCAAGCGCGTCATCGAGCTCGAGCACGGCCACCTCGTACGCGACCAGGTCCAGGGCGGCTACGGCGCTCAGTTCTGAGCCCCGGACCCCCTCACCTTCGACCAGGTTCTACAACCCAGAAAAGGTTCCTCGACCCGCCATGCAGCTGCGCTATGTATTCACCGAGCTCCGCCAGGGGCTACGCCGCAACCTGTCGATGCACGTCGCGGTGGCCCTGACGCTGCTCGTCTCGCTCACCCTCGCCGGCGTCGGCCTGCTGCTGCGTGAGCAGGCCCAGCTGACCGAGGAGGTCTGGGGCGACGAGCTGCAGATCACCTTCTACATGTGCAACGGCGCCAACGACCGCAACCCGCAGTGCGCCGGTGCCGTCGACGACAGCCAGAAGAAGGTCATCACCGACGCCCTCGAGGACAACAGGTACGTCGACAAGATCGAGGAGGAGAGCCAGGAGCAGGCCTACGAGCGGCTGCAGGCTCTCGATGTCGAAGGCGTCAGCGGTCCCGACCCGGTGGTCAAGTCCAGCGACATGTGGGAGTCCTACTGGGTCACGATGACCGATCCCCACCACTCCGCCGAGATCATCGAGGCGGTCGCCGGCCTGGACGGCATCGACCACGTGGGTGACGTCCACGAGGTCACCGGGCCCATCCTGGCCGCGGTCGACGGGCTGCAGAGCGCGGCGCTGGTCGGAGCGATCGTGCTGGTCATCGCGGCGTTGCTGCTGGTCGCCAACACCATCCGGCTGGCGGCCTTCGCCCGCCGTCGTGAGATCGGGATCATGCGACTGGTCGGTGCCTCGACCCTCTACATCGCGCTGCCGTTCCTCCTGGAGTCGCTCGTGGTGGCCCTCGTCGGGATCGGGCTGTCCGGGATCGCGCTGGCCGCAGTGATGTACTTCGGTGTCGAGCAGCGGCTCTCGTCCACCGCGGTGACCCAGTGGGTCGGCTGGGAAGAGTTCTTCAGCTCCTTCGCGATCGTCGCGATCCTCGGCATCCTGCTCACGCTCGTCCCGACACTCCTGCTCACCCGCAAATACATCAAGGTCTGACCCGGATCCCCTACCGTCGAGCCGTGCACGCCTTCCCCCGTGCCGGTTCGCTCGCCGCTGTGCTCAGTTGCGCCGTGGTGGCCGCCGTGCTGCTCTCGCCCACCCTTCCCTCCTCTGCCGACGAGAAGGACCGCCTCGAGCAGGAGCAGCGCAAGGTCCAGCAGGACCAGAAGGCCGCCGCCGAGGATCTCGAGCACTCCAGCGCCGGCCTGCGCAAGGCGTCGGCGACGTACGCCGCGGCCCGGAAGAAGCTCGACCAGGCCCGGACCCGCCTCGATGAGCTCAACGCCAAGCTCGTCGAGGTGCAGGCCGCGCACACCAAGCTCGAGGCCGAGCTCGCCGAGCAGAAGCTGCTGCTCGCCGAGGCGAAGCGGGAGCTCGCCGAGGGCCAGGCCGAGGTGAAGGTTCAGCGCGAGGAGATGCGCGACGCGATCCTGACCCGGTTCACCGGGGGAGACCCGCAGCTCGCCCAGGCGGCGGCCCTGCTCTCCGGAGGCTCCCTCGAGGACCTGATGCGCCAGCAGACGTACGTCGACGCGGCTTCCGCGGGGCAGGACGCCACCCTCCAGCGGATGGAGGCGACCGAGACGATGCTCGTCGTCCGCGAGGGCGAGGTGCAGGAGGCGACCGACGCGATCGCCGCCAAGGAGAAGGAGGCCCGGCAGCTGGTCGCCGAGGTCGACTCGCTCCGGGACCAGGCCGCCGCCGCCCACGCCGAGATGTCCACGCTCGCCGACCAGGCGGCCACCGCGAAGCAGTCGGCCGAGGCGGCCCGGGCGGCGGACGCCGCCGAGCTGCGCAAGCTCGAGGCCGAGGAGTCGGCGCTGCGTTCGAAGATCCGGTCGCTCGCCTCGGCGGGCTCCGGCTCCGACCGCAACGTGGGGTCGGTCGGCGGGCTCTTCGGACCGCCGGTGACCGACACCTACGTCACCTCGCCCTACGGCATCCGCAAGCACCCGATCTACGGCTACGTCTCGCTGCACAACGGCACCGACTTCTCCGCCCCCTGTGGCCGCCCGCTGCTCGCCGTCGACTCGGGACAGATCATCTCGACCTCGTACTCCAGCGTGTGGGGCAACCGCCTGCACCTGTATCTCGGCAAGGTCAACGGGCACTCCTACACCGCCGTCTACAACCACATCTCGAGCTACGCGAGGACCTCAGGGTCCGTCGGGCGCGGTGAGACCGTGGCGTACGCAGGGACCACCGGCTGGTCCACGGGCTGCCACCTGCACTTCACGATCCTGCGCGACGGCACCCCGGTCGACCCGGCACCACTGCTGGGCTGAACCCTCGCGGCTGAGCCCTGGGGGGTATCGTCTCCTGCTCGTCCGGTCATCCCCCACTGCCACCGGAGGCAATGCTGTGCACCCCGCGCGACTCGGCGCCATCCGTCTGAGCCGTCCCCTGCTCGCGCTGCTCATCGGCTGCGTGCTCGCCGGGACGCTGATCACCCCGCTCGCCCGAGCCGACGACTCGCTCGAGGACCAGCAGGAGCAGATCGAGAAGGAGAAGGAGGCGGCCCAGCACGCCGTCGAGCACTCCAGCGACGCCCTGCAGCGGGCCACCAGGGCCCTGGCCGCCGCCCAGAAGAAGCTGGCCGGCGCCCGGTCCCGGCTCGAGAAGACCGACGTACGCCTGCGGGCGGCCGCCCGTGAGCACCGCCGTGCCGAGGCGTCACTGGAGCGGCAGCGAGCCGTGCTCGAGGCCGCGCGTACGGACCTGCGCACCGCGCGGAAACGGGCGACCGAGTCCCAGGAGGACCTGCGCGACACGATCCTGGAGGAGTTCACCGCCGTCGGCGACCCGCGGCTCCAGGAGTTCTCGGCGCTGCTCGAGGGCGCGACCCTGGAGGAGCTGATGCGACGGCGCAACTACACCGACGCGGTGACCTCCTCGAAGGCCAGCACGCTGGAGCGGCTGCAGGCCGGGGAGCGACTGGTCGCCCGTCGCGAACGCGGCCAGCGCCGGGCCACCGCGGCGGTGGGGGCCACCGAGAGGACCGCCGCCAGGAAGGTCGCCGAGGTCAAGCGGCTCCGAGTCCGCGCGGCCGAGGCCCGCGACGAGATCGCGGCCCTGGTGACGCGGACCGCGGCGGCCAGGACGAAGGCCGCCGAGCTGGCCGAGGAGGATCGCAAGGTCCTCGCCGAGCTCGAGAAGCAGGATGCGGCGCTCAAGGAGAAGATCGCCGGGCTCGCCGAGGGCGCGCAGAACCGGACCGTCGACACGCTCGTGGGCATGTTGGCGATGCCCGTCGCGGACTCCTACGTCACCTCGCCCTACGGGATGCGCACCCACCCGACCACGGGGGAGTACAAGCTGCACGATGGCGTCGACCTGCACGCCCCCTGCGGCACGCCCCTGCGCGCTGCCGAGTCGGGCACGGTCATCGCGCAGGAGTGGAACGACGCGTACGGAAACCGTCTGCACCTGTTCCTCGGCAACATCAACGGGCACTCCTACACGGCCGTCTACAACCACCTCGAGGCGTACCGGAGCGATGTCGACGACACGGTCGCGCGCGGCGATGTCATCGGGCTCGCCGGGACGACCGGCTGGTCCACCGGATGCCATCTGCACTTCATGATCCTCCGGGACGGCGAGATCATCGACCCGATGCCGCTGCTGGGTCTGTGACTCGGTCCCTAAACGTTTCGCGGTCATGACCCTGCGCCTGAGAGAATGGAGGAATGGCGAAGGAGCAGGGGCGCAAGATGATCGCGCAGAACAAGAAGGCGCGACACGACTACCACATCGAGGACACCTACGAGGCCGGCATGGTCCTGCAGGGCACCGAGGTGAAGTCGCTGCGTGAGGGTCGCGCCTCCCTGGTCGACGGCTTCGTCGACATCGACCGTGGCGAGGCCTGGATCCACGGGATCCACATCCCCGAATACCTCAACGGCACCTGGACCAACCACTCCGCGCGCCGCAAGCGCAAGCTCCTCCTGCACCGTGCCGAGATCGACAAGATCGAGCGCAAGGTCTCCGAGAAGGGCCTCACCGTCGTCCCCCTCGCCCTCTACTTCCTCAACGGTCGCGCCAAGGTCGAGATCGGCGTCGCCAAGGGCAAGAAGTCGTGGGACAAGCGCAACACGATCGCCGAGCGTACGGCCAAGCGGGAGGCCGAGGTCGAGGTCGGCCGGAAGCTCAAGGGGATGAAGGGCTGACGGGTTTCCGCCGGCGAATAACCGAGTGGGGAATGCTGGCGGGGGGCTGTAGTGTTCTCTTACTGCCTGCACAACGGGCATTGACAAATCAAAAGGGGCTGATCGGTTTCGACTTGGGACGTTGCTCCCAGGGGAAGCGGGTCGAGGAGCCAGCGTCATCTCGTAAACGATCGCTGGAAACCAATAACTGCCAACGCTAAGCGCAGTTCCTTCGCTCTCGCCGCCTGACGCGGTGATCGAAGCGTCTGACCGAGTATCCGTCTCCGGCTCGGATCCAGGCGTCATCTAGGAGACTCCACCTCATGCACATGCCGACGGGGCATGAGGGACATCTAGTCGGCTGAGCCTGTCGGGGACGTGTCTGCGTCGAGCCCCGGGGATGAGAGAACGCCACCCACAGACTGCACCCGGAGAAGACCTGGCACGGCGCTCGAGGACCGGGGTTCGATTCCCCGCAGCTCCACAAACCTTTGGCCGACGTGTGCCCTCCATTCGGAGGGCCACGTCGGTTTGTCATTTTCAGGCGACGCTTCGCGTCGCGGCGGGGGCTTCGCCACCCGCACCCCCTTGGTTCCGTATGGTTGATGTTTCGGTGGGCGGAAGACTTCCTGTTGTTCACCTCCCTGGCGAGATGACTTCTCTTGCGTGCGCGATAGGGTTGTGAGGCGTACGTCACATGGAGGTAAGGATGTTCGAGGAAGGACAGCTCTACTCGCCCGTCACCGTGGGTGAGGATGGGCAGGTCGAGGTGCATCTGGGGGACAACCACCCCGGGTTCGCAGACCAGGACTACCGGGCACGACGCAGCGAGATCGCTGGCGCGGCGCTCGGTTGGAAGCCGGGGCAGCCGGTGCCCCGGATCGACTACACAGACACGGAGAACGAGATCTGGCGCACGGTGTGCCGTGAGATCGCGCCGCTGCACGCGAAGTACGCCTGCCGCAACTACATCGCGGCCGTGGAGGCCCTCAACCTCCCCCAGGACCGGGTGCCACAGCTCGACGAGGTCAGCGCCGGCCTGAAGCCGCTGACCGGTTTCGAGTACGTGCCGGCCGCGGGGATCGTCCCGCTGGAGGAGTTCTACGGGAGCCTGGCCGACGGGCAGTTCCACTCGACGCAGTATCTGCGTCACCACGCCGTGCCGCTCTACACCCCGGAGCCCGACATCATCCACGAGGTGATCGGCCACGGGAACCTCCTCGCCGATCCTCAGGTCGCCGAGGTCAAGCGCCTGGCCGGCGCCGCCGCGCGTCGTGTCCAGACCAGGGAGGCGCTCCAGGTCGTCGCCGACGTCTTCTGGTTCACCATCGAGTTCGGCGTGCTGTACGAGGACGGTGACATCAAGGCCTACGGGGCCGGGCTGCTCTCCTCCTACGGCGAGATCGAGGAGATGCACGAGGTGGAGGTACGTCCGCTCGACTTCGCCCAGATGGCGACGGTCGACTACGACATCACCCACTATCAGCCGGTGCTCTTCGCGGCGGAGTCGTTCAGCCACATGGTCGATGAGGTCGGTAACTTCTTCGCGACCTGCGACGACGACACGCCACAGCGTCTCGGTGCCGTCTAGACCGTTTCGACCGGTTCCGAGGCGTTAGCCTCGGATGATGATCGACGGCTACCGTAACCGCGCGCTGGAGGCGGCGCTCGCCGCCGCCGACGCCGACGCGGTCGGTGCCGCGCTGCGTACGGGGCAGGTTGTCGTTCCCCAGCTCGACGAGGCCCGGATCAGGGTCTTTCCCGGGGATCGCGGCAACCGGCCACCGTACGAGGCGATGCTCTTCTCCTCCCAGGAGGCGCTGGAGACCTTCCTCGCCGAGGACACCCGCCGGCGCGCGCAACTGCGCAACGCCGACGGGCTGCGGGAGTTCCTCACCGCCAACATCGAGGAGATCGCGTACGTCACCTTCGACCCGGCCGGCCCGAACCGGTTCCGGGCGGGCATCAAGGACGTGCTCAAGGCGATCGGTCCCAAGCCGCACGTCGACCTGCGGCTGCCGAAGGCACAGGAGTGGTACGTCGTGGACATGTCCGACGAGGACGTACGCGACTACCAGCTCGCCGACCTGGCCGCCAAGGTCCTCCCGAAGGTGCAGCGGTCCAGGGTCGAGCAGCCCGACTGGGCACAGTGGATGGCTGCCGCCAAGGACGCGGCCGTCGAGCAGGGGGCGGCGTTCCTGGCCTACTGGCTGCAGCGGGTCGGGCGGCGCCCGGCCGGGCTGGCGGTCGCGGTGAGCCGACCCGCCCCGTTCGGCATGGTGCGGCACCCGCTGCAGGCCGAGACGACGACGGTGGGGGAGCGGTGGGTGGCCTCACCAGACCGGCTCTACGAGTCGCGGCTGATCTACTCCTTCCCGCACCCCGACCTCGCCGACCTGGCGCTGCCGACCGTCGACCTCGTGGTCGCGACGCTGTCGTGGGGAGACGAATCGTGAGCTGTGTCTTCTGCGACGTCGTCGCGGGTGACCTGGCGGCCGAGGTGGTCTTCGAGGACGAGGGCTTCCTGGCCTTCCTCGACCATCGGCCGGTGCAGAAGGGTCACATCCTGATGGTGCCCAGACAGCATCTCGCCACACTCCTCGATCTCCCTCCTGACCTGCACGAACGCTTCGTCGCCAACGCCCAGCGCCTGGCCGCAGCGGTCGTGGAGGGACTGGGCGCCCAGGGCAGCTTCGTCGCGGTCAACAACGTGGTCAGCCAGTCCGTCCCACACCTCCACCTGCACGTCGTCCCCCGCACCCGCGGTGACGGCCTCAAGGGCTTCTTCTGGCCCCGCCACAAGTACGCCGCCGGTGAGCAGAAGGAGTACGCCGACCGGCTGCGTGCTGTGCTGGGCTGACTGGTGTGGGCGGTGAGGGTGTGGGACGATCCGCGCGCCTCGAACCGTGCTCGACCATCGGAGGAGATCGACGTGCCTAGGCTGACCACCAACCCGCGTCCGGTGGCGTTCGCGGACATCGATCCCCGGATCGTTGGGCTGGCTCGAGATGCGGCCAGGCTGCATCCGCGCCCCGGCAGCCCGTCTGTGCTCGAGAGCTCGGTCGGCGGGCCGATGCTGTGGCCTGCCGATGAGCCCTGGCCGCTGTGCCCCGGCGACCATGCATTCGACCAGGACGGCCCGGACCCGCTCCCGCTCATCGCGGGTGTTCAGGTGTATCTGCGCGATGCTCCGTCCCTCCCGCACCCGCCCGGCGTCGACCTGCTTCAGATGATGTGGTGTCCGACGCTCGGGATCGAGGCGGACGACCATACGGCGGACGGGCATCTCCAGGTGTTCTGGCGGGCATCCTCGGACGTCAAGGCGGTGCTGGCAGACCCGCCCGCGCCGCCCCCGGAACGCGTATGGACGGAGATCGTCCCGGCGCGGTGCGTCGTCAACCCGGAACAGATCACCGAGTATCCGACAACCGACTGGTTGCCCGCAGAACTCGTCGAGGCCGTCCAGCGCTGCGAGGCTCTTGGTGAGGATCCCGCCTATACCTACAACATGCTCGCGGTGGCACAAGGCATCAAGGTCGGCGGCTGGGCGGGTTCAGCGTCGTTCTGGGGTCCTGCCGGCCCTGACTACTTCCGATGCGAGTGCGGAGCTGCCCTCGATGCCTTGATCCAGCTCGACGACGAGTGGGACGGGACCGAGACCTGGCGGCCGATCGAGGACGCGGGCAAGACCTCCTACGCCGACCGGCGACTCAGCCAGTTGGCCGCGGATCTGGACATCGGCCGCGGGTACGCCCTACAGACCTACTACTGCACTGCAGACTGGACGCATCCGATCGCGCGCTACATGCAGTGACTGGTGGGCCGACGCTGAGAGCATCGCTATGACGGAGGGTCCGACCTTGTGAAGCATTCACAAGGTCGGACCCTCCGTCATAGCGGGCGGTGAGGTCGTTGCCGAGCAGCGGGTGCCGAACCGAGTTCACCGAGGCGTACGGCTTCGGCCATCGAGTCGTCGGGGCGAGGTCGGCGGCGACCGATTCACTCGAGATCAGTTGTTGTCCACTGATCCCGGGAGTGCGCAATGTCGCTGTCGTCCGTCGCGTCCAAGACCTTCACCTCAACACTGGCCGGCGTCGCGCTGGCAGCAGGCACGATGATCGTTCCGGTGGCGGTCAACGCCGTGGAGGCCAACCGGGCCGATGACATCACGGTCACGGCCCATCGGGGAGCGAGTGCGTACGCCCCGGAGAACACCCTCGCGGCCTTCGCCGTCGGTATCGAGCAGCGGGCCGACTGGATCGAGTCGGACGTGCAGGCCACCAAGGACGGCGAGCTCGTGCTGATGCACGACACCACCCTGTCACGCACCACCGACGTCGAGCAGCGCTTCCCCGGCCGCTCGCCGTGGAACGTCAAGGACTTCACCCTCGCCGAGATCAAGACGCTGGACGCCGGCTCCTGGTTCAGCGAGGAGTACGCCGGCGAGCCGGTGCCGACGCTGAAGGAGATGGTCGAGCAGGTGCGGCCGACACGGTCCGGGATCCTGATGGAGCTCAAGTCGCCGGCGCTCTACCCGGGGATCGAGAAGAAGGTCGCGGCCGAGTTCGACTCGTTCCCGGGCTACATCGACTCCGCCGTCGCCGCCGGCCGGCTCGCCGTGCAGAGCTTCGACTTCGGCTCGATGAAGACGTACAAGGGCATCCAGCCCGAGGTGCCGGTCGGCCTGCTCGGCACCCCTGCCTACGCCGACCTGGACAGCTACACCTGGGCCGACCAGATCAACCCGCACTTCGGCTCCTTCGACGCGGGCTACGTCGCCCGGGTGCACGCGCTCGGTATGCACATCCACTCCTGGACGGTCGACGACGCCGCGACCATGAGCGCCGTCCTGGACCGCGGTGTCGACGGCATCATCACCAACAACCCCGACGTGCTCCGTGAAGTGATCGCCGGGCGGCGTACGCCGTCCCTAGACTTGGGCGATGCCGCCTGAGTCGCTTCGGCAGATCGTCACGCCACGTTCACCGCACACCGGCCCCAGCGACTCCCGGGGCCGGTGTGATCTGGGCATGATCACGCTGAACCCCACTCGCATGCGTACTCTCGCGCTTGCCGCCGCCGCGGCGCTCGCCGCCGGGACCGTTCTGGTCTCGCACCCCGCCTCCGCGACGGCCCCCACCACGACCGCCGCCCAGGCGGCCAAGCACAAGCAGGCCGACCCGATCGTCTTCGGTCACCGCGGTGCCTCCGGCTACCGGCCCGAGCACACCCTGGCGGCGTACGACCTGGCCATCCAGCAGGGTGCCGACTTCATCGAGCCCGACGTGGTCTCGACCAAGGACGGCGTGCTCGTCGCCCGCCACGAGAACGAGATCTCCGGCACGACCGACGTCGCCGACCACCCCGAGTTCGCGACTCGGAAGAAGACCAAGACCATCGACGGCAACGCGCTGACCGGCTGGTTCACCGAGGACTTCACCCTCGCCGAGCTCAAGACGCTGCGCGCCAAGGAGCGCATCCCGGGCGACCGTCCGGCTAACACGGCGTACAACGGCCTCTACGAGGTGCCGACCCTCGACGAGGTGCTCGACCTGGTCGACGCCAAGGAGGCCGAGACCGGCCGCACTATCGGCGTCGCGCCGGAGACCAAGCACCCGACGTACTTCGACTCCATCGGTCTCTCGCTGGAGGAGCCGCTCGCGAAGAGCCTCAAGCGCCACGGCCTCGGCGGCAAGCGCGCCGCGGCGGTCATCCAGTCCTTCGAGGTCAGCAACCTCAAGGACCTCAACCGCATGGTCGACACCAAGCTGGTGCAGCTGGTCGACTTCGGTGGTGCGCCCTACGATCAGGTGGTGGCCGGCACCGGCGTGACCAACGACTACCTGGTCACCGACAAGGGTCTGCGCGGCATCAAGCGGTACGCCGACCAGGTGGCGCCGTACAAGTTCTACTTCATCCCGCGCAACGCGGACGGCACCCTGGGCGAGGCCACCGACCTCGCCGACCGTGCCCAGCGCGTCGGGCTGCCGACCGTCATCTGGACCATGCGCGCCGAGAACAAGTACCTGCCCACCGAGTGCCGCGCCGGCACCGACCCGATCGCGATCGGTGATCTCGGCTGCGAGGTCGGTCCCTACCTCGACGCCGGTGTGGACGCGTTCTTCACCGACCACCCCGACCTGGGCGTGGCCGCGCGCGACGCTTGGCTGGCGAACCAGTAGTGGCTACCAATCAGTAGACACCTCGCGACATGACGTACGGCCCTCGCTATTGTCGGCGGGGGCCGCACGTGTTCGTGGGCCTGGTCACAACCAAAGGAGTTTGAGTCATGGGTCGTTTCGACGGACGCGTCGCAGTCATCACCGGTGCAGCGCGCGGGATCGGTTTCGGAGTCGCCACGCGTTTCGCCGAGGAGGGTGCCTCGGTCGCGATCATCGACCTCGACGAGGCCGCCGCCGCTGAGGCTGCCGCCAAGCTTCCGCTGGCCGCGGGCGCCAAGTCGGTCGGCATCGGCGCCAACGTCGCCGTGCCTGCGGACACCGAGGCCGCGGTCGCGCGCGTCGTCGAGGAGCTCGGTGGCCTGCATATCCTGATGAACAACGCCGGCATCACCCGCGACAACCTGCTCTTCAAGATGACCGAGGACGACTGGGACCTGGTCATGAACGTCCACCTCAAGGGCCACTTCCTGATGTCGAAGGCCGCGCAGGCGGTCTTCGTGAAGCAGAAGTACGGCAAGATCATCAACGTCTCCTCCACCTCGGCCCTGGGCAACCGCGGCCAGGCGAACTACTCGGCCGCCAAGATGGGCGTGCAGGGCTTCACCCGCACCCTGGCGCTCGAGCTCGGCCCGTTCGGCGTCAACGTGAACGCCATCGCGCCGGGGTTCATCGCCACCGAGATGACCGACCAGACTGCGGCCCGCCTCGGCCTCGACGTGGACGAGTTCCGCAAGCTCTCGGCCGACGCCAACCCGGTCAAGCGCGTCGGCGAGCCCGCCGACATCGCCGCCGCCGCGGCCTTCCTGGCCAGCGACGAGGCGTCCTACATCACCGGCCAGACCCTCTACGTCGACGGTGGCGCCACCGTCGCCTGAGTCCTCCGAAGAAGGAACCCCGGGCGCGGGCCCGTCGACCGCAACGATTACCGTCTGACACTCGTCTTGGTACTGAGCCGATTCAGATGGAGATCGATGATGCGTACGTCCCGCCCGGGGTTCCTCCTGCGAGCAGCGGCGACGCTGACCGCCGCGGGTCTGGTCCTGACCGGCTGTGGGTCCTCGGAGGAGCCCACGGATGCGAAGCCGTCGCCGTCGGCGCCCGCTGAGCCCGACCACGAGCCGCTGACGGGCGTCGAGCTCCCCGAGGGGCAGACCGCCGCACGCAAGCACCCCGCCTACATCGTCAAGATCGACAACACCGCGGCCAGCGACCCGCAGTACGGTCTCGCCAAGGCCGACATGGTCGTCCAGGAGCTGGTCGAGGGTGGCGTGACCCGGCTGGCCGTCGCGTACTACTCCCAGCTTCCCAAGGAGGCCGGTCCGGTCCGTTCGATGCGGGCGACCGACGCGGGAATCGCCGCGCCGATCAATGCCAAGATCATGACCAGCGGCGCGGCGCCGTACACCTTCGCGCAGCTGAAGAAGCACGACATCTCGTGGATCGACATGTCCACCCCCTACGTCGTACGTGACACCAGCAAGCCCCACGACTTCC
Organism: Nocardioides sp. NPDC000445; assembly: GCF_040300245.1. NCBI lineage: Bacteria > Bacillati > Actinomycetota > Actinomycetes > Propionibacteriales > Nocardioidaceae > Nocardioides > Nocardioides sp. NPDC000445. Next base: position 49,476 of record NZ_JBEPDH010000010.1, read on the forward strand.
TGCACAGCGTCGTCGGCAAGGTCGCGAAGGCCGGCAACGCGGCCGCCAAGGACGGCAAGGCGAAGCGGCCCGGCGACTTCATGCCCTGGGGCGACGCGACCACCAAGCTGACCGGTGGCAAGCCCGCCAAGGCCGTCGACGTGAAGTTCTCCCAGGCGCGCACGGACAACTGGGTCTTCAAAGGCGGCAAGTACCGCCTGCAGAACAACTACATGTCCAAGAGCGGCCAGTTCCTCGCCGACACGGTCGTGGTCGCGCAGACCAAGACCACCATCGCCCCCTACAAGGACCCGGGCGGCGCGATCGTGCCGGTCTCCCACTTCACCGGCCGAGGCAAGGCGTGGATCATGCGCGCCGGCCAGATCGTCGAGGCGACCTGGGTGAAGAAGGGCGAGAAGGGCGCGGTGACGTTCACCGACGCCAGCGGCGCCGCGATCGAGATCCCGCCGGGCAAGGTCTGGCTGGATCTGATCCCGAAGGGCAACGGTCAGGTCGAGCCCGGTGGCGTGATCGTCAGGTAGTGCCCAGAGATCGGGCTCTCAGCGCATGTCCTCGACCTTGACGCCCTGCTTGGCCAGGGTCTGGACCCCGGTCAGCAGGTAGGTCACGGCCAGCTCGATGCGCTCGGCCGCGTCCTCGGGGTCGCTGGCCTCGGTGACGGACTCGCCGGCCGCCGACATCGCCCCGAAGAAGAGCCGGGCGAAGGTCGCCACCATCTCGTCGTCGACGGTCCGGTCACCGGCCCGCAGGACGGCGGCGACGATGTCCTCGACGACGGTGAAGGTGGAGCGCTCCTCCTGCTCGCGGTAGCGCTGGTAGCCGAGGACGGCCGGACCCTCCTGCACGACGATGCGGCGGTAGGTGGGCTGCTGGACGGCCTCCAGGAACGTACGCAGCCCGGCCCGGGCCTGCTCCCAGGGGTCCTTCGTCTCGCGCATGGCGGCATCGATGCTCTGCGCGGTGGCGGCCTCGACCTTCTCGAAGACGACCTCGTAGAGCGCCTGCTTGCCGCTGAAGTGGTGGTAGAGCGCACCCTTGGTGACCTCGGCTCCGGCCACGATGGCGTCCAGCGAGGTGCTCGCGTAGCCGTGCTCGGTGAAGAGTCTCTCGGCGACCTCGACGAGCGTCTTCTTGGTCGAGGCGGAGAACTGCTGCCTCCGTGACATCCCCGGCACCGACGGAAGCGGAGGAACCTTGGGGACGAGCTTGCTCACGGACGACTTTGCCACCCGTCCACTCTAACGGCCGTGTTCGGAATCACCGTCCCAGGTGTTGGCCATACCGTCAGTATGTCCCGTACTATAGGTACGTACTCACGGTATGTGAGTGCCCACCTTCCGCAAGGAGCCGACAAATGAGCTGGACCAGCCATCACAAGCGCGGGGAGATCCTCCGCGGCGTGGTCGCCGTCATCGACGAGCGTCGAGACGGTCTGCTGCCCATGGATCTTCCCGGCGTCACCGACACCTTCACCGACGAGCTCGACCTGCTCGCCGCCCTGCAGCTGCGCTGGCACACCCGCCTGTCCGGCCGCATCGAGAGCGAGCTCGCCAACCAGCCGATGGACCTCGAGGACGCCGTCGTCCGGGCCTGGCATGGCGCTGCCGACGACCTGCCCGGCATCCGCACGGTCCTCGACCGCTATCACGCGCTTCCTGTCGACGAGGCGATGGCCACCGCGCTGGCCAAGTCGCAGGCCAAGGAGCACCTGACCCTCGCCGTCATGGCCGGCCGCGGCGCCTTCGCCGACGCCGAGTGCGTCCGTCTCGGCTCGATGATCGAGGCGCGTGCCCGTGCCGAGTACGCACCGGCTGCCGAAGTCGTCGAGCGCGGGCCCTTCGCCGGCCTCGTCGACATGCTCCGAGCGGTCCGCTCGGCAGCCTGAAGCTGCGTACGGGCCGTCTGACCAGGCCCCGGGCGCCGGTGCGCTCCCTCCGCGGACTCCCTCCGCACCTCCCTAAGTGCCGGCCCCGGGGCCTTTGCCTGTCTCGTCCCGAGAAGCGGGCATTGTTGGTTTCCTGTTGCGGGTGGCGTGACCGAGGTGGTGCGATCATGGCGTCATGACGGAGCAGAAGGACGTACGCGCCGGGCGGCTGCTGGTGGCCACCCCGGAGCTTCGCGACCCCAACTTCGTCGACACCGTGGTGCTCTTGATCGAGGTCAACGACGACGGTGCGCTCGGCGTGGTGCTGAACCGGCCATCACCCGTGCCGGTCGCCGAGGTGCTGCATCCGTGGGCGACCTCCGTCGCCGATCCCGACGTCCTCTTCCAGGGCGGCCCGGTGAGCAAGGACTCCGCGATCGCGGTCGCGCTCCTGGTCGACTCCGACGACCCGCCGCTGGGCTTCCGGCCCGTCGTCGGACGCCTCGGGCTGCTCGACCTCGACACGCCCGTCGAACTGGTCGACGGCACCTTGTCGCGGTTGCGCATCTTCGCCGGATACGCCGGCTGGGGCGCGGCTCAGCTCCAGGGTGAGGTGGACGAAGGGTCCTGGTATGTGGTCGACGGCGAGCCGTACGACTCCTTCCTCGACGACGTGAGCTCGATGTGGGCAGCGGTGCTCCGGCGCCAGCCCGGTGAGCTGGCCTTCCACGCCACGCGACCGCCCGACCCCGAACTGAATTAGCGGGCTAGTAAGGTTGGGGGCATGGGCATCCTGGGATTCGGCACGAAAGAAGCCGTCAAGGAACGGGAGGACATCCGCGAGCAGGACGTCCCCACCGAGGAGGGTGACCACGACCGCTACTCCCACTACGTGGAGAAGGACAAGCTGACCGAGGCGATGGTCATGGGCACGCCCGTGGTCGCGCTGTGCGGCAAGGTGTGGGTGCCGAGCCGCGACGGGTCCAAGTTCCCGGTCTGCCCCGACTGCAAAGAGATCTTCGAGGGGATGCCGCCTAGCGGTGGCGAGGGCGACGACGAGTGAGTAGCGCCGAGCTTCCCGGCGCCCTCACACCCGCGTGGCCCAACAAGGCCGCGTGGGGCACTGCGCCCAAGCTGCGTGCTTGGCAGCAGGAGGCGCTGTCCAAGTACCTGTCCGAACAGCCCCGTGACTACCTCGCCGTCGCGACGCCCGGGGCCGGAAAGACGACCTTCGCGCTGACCGTCGCCGCCGAGCTCCTCGGCCGCAGGCTGGTCGACCGGGTCACCATCGTCGCCCCCACCGAGCACCTCAAGGTCCAGTGGGCCGAGGCCGCCGCCCGGGCCGGGATCCCGATCGACCCGACCTACTCCGCGGGCCAGGGCAAGACCTCGGCCGACTACGTCGGGATCGCGGTGACGTACGCCGGGGTGGCGGTCAACCCGCTCGCGATGCGGATCCGCACCGAGCGGTTCAAGACGCTGGTGATCCTCGACGAGGTGCACCACGCCGGCGACGCGCTCTCGTGGGGCGAGGGGGTCCGGGAGGCCTTCGAGCCGGCCGCGCGACGGCTGGCGCTGACCGGAACGCCGTTCCGCTCGGACACCAACCCGATCCCGTTCGTCACCTACGCGCCCGGCGAGGACGGCATCCCGCGCTCGGCGGCCGACTACACCTACGGCTACGCCGAGGCGCTGCGCGACCACGTCGTCCGCCCGGTGCTGTTCATGGCCTACTCGGGACAGATGCAGTGGCGCACCCGGGCCGGCGACGAGATCGCCGCCCACCTCGGCGAGCCGCTCACCAAGGATCTGACCTCGCAGGCGCTGCGGACCGCGCTCGACCCGGCCGGATCGTGGATCCCGTCCGTGCTCGCTGCCGCCGACAAGCGCCTGACCGAGGTGCGGCGCCACGTCCCGGACGCGGGCGGGCTGGTCATCGCGACCGACCAGGATTCGGCGCGCTCCTACGCCAAGACGCTGAAGACCATCACCGGGCAGAGCGCGACCGTGGTGCTCTCCGACGAGAAGGCCGGCTCGAAGAAGATCGCCAAGTTCTCCGAGTCCGACGACCGCTGGATGGTCGCGGTCCGGATGGTCTCCGAGGGCGTCGACGTGCCCCGGCTCGCGGTCGGGGTCTACGCGACCACCACCTCGACGCCGCTCTTCTTCGCGCAGGCGGTGGGGCGCTTCGTACGTGCTCGTACGCGGGGTGAGACCGCCTCCGTCTTCCTGCCGTCCGTCCCGAACCTGCTCGGCTTCGCCTCCGAGCTGGAGCTGCAGCGCGACCACGTGCTCGGCAAGAAGGTCACCAGCGAGGACGACATCTTCGCCGCCGAGGACGCGCTGATGGCCGCGGCCAACGCCGAGGAAGGCGCCTCCGAGGAGGAGCTGGGAGCCTGGGAGGCCATGGGCTCCGAGGCGCGCTTCGACCGGGTGCTCTTCGACGGCGGCGAGTTCGGCCACTCGGGCGAGGTGCACGTCGGTTCCGAGGAGGAAATGGACTTCCTCGGCATCCCCGGGCTGCTCGACGCCGACCAGATGAAGACGCTGCTCCAGCAGCGGCAGAGCGACCGGGCCCGCAAGCAGAAGTCGGCCTCTGCGCCGGTCGCTGCCGACGAGCCCGTCGCCGCGGTCGCCGCCCACGAGCAGCTCGCCGTGCTCCGCCGCGAGCTCAACGGCCTGGTCGCCGCCTGGCACCACCGGACCAAGACGCCTCACGGAGTCACCCACAACAGGCTCCGCAAGGAGTGCGGCGGCCCGCCGGCCGCGGTCGCCAACGCCGACCAGCTCAAGGCCCGCATCGACACGTTGCGCGACTGGGCCGCGCGCGGCTCGGCCTGAGGTTTGCGGCCCGCCTGGAGACATAGTCCAGGGAGTTTCCGTCGGTCTACTCGCCAGTAACGGACGGAAACTCCCTGGACTACCCCGTCCGGCAGACTCGAGCCATGACAAGAGTCAAGACAGACCGCCCGTCGACCGCGCTCGAGATCGCGGTGACCTCGGTTGACGGCGCGCGCGCCGCGCGTGCCGGCGGAGCCACCCGGCTCGAGCTCTGCTCCGCCCTCGAGGTCGGTGGCGTCACCCCGTCGCAGGGCCTGGTCGAGGGAGTCCTCGACGAGGTCGGAGGTGTCGACGCCGATGACGGCTGGCAGGGCGTCCATGTGCTCGTCCGGCCGCGGCCGGGAGGCTTCGGCTACTCCGCCGAGGAGCGGCAGCTCCTGGTACGCGAGGTCGAGATGGTCCTGACGGCCGGGGCCGACGGGATCGTGATCGGCGCGCTCACCCCGCACGGGGAGCCCGACGTGGAGCTGGTCCGGGAGCTGGCGGGTGCTGCCGCTGCGTACGAGGCGACGGTGACGTTCCACCGGGCGATCGACCTCAGCGCGGACCCGGTCGCCGCGATCCGGGCACTGGACGGCGTGGTCGACCGGGTGCTGACCTCAGGTGGTGCGCCGGCCGCTGCGGCCGGGGCCGCGAAGATCGCCGAGATGGTCGCGGTCGGCGGACCGGACGTACTGGCCGGAGGTGGGGTGACCGTGGACGCCATCAGGGCGCTCGCGGGGCTCGGCGTCGAGGGCGTGCACCTCTCCGCCAAGCGACGGGTCGTCACGACCCGCGGGGTGGCGCTGGGAGTCGCCGACGACGGCGGTCACTGGGTGACCGATCCCGATGTGGTCGCCGCAGCGGCCGCCGCCTTGGCCTAGGCGGGGGAGTCGCCCTCGACCAGGTCACGCAGGACGGCGACGGCGCCCTCAAGATCGGCCTGGGTGCGGTGACGCGACTCCAGCCGCTCGGCGATGAGGTGGGAGATGCGCTCGCGTACGTCGGCGAGGTCGGCGCGACCGGCATCAGTCAGCGTCACCAGGCTCGCCCGCGCGTCCGCGGGGTTGGGCTCCTTGCTGACCAGGCCGGTCTCCACCAGCTGGGCGATCTGGGCCGACATGGTCGGCTGCGAGCAGCCGTCGGCGCGGGCCAGGTCGGTGATGCCCAGCGGTCCGATGGCGTCGAGGATCGTGAGGACCCGGACGCTGGCCGGAAGGTCGAGCGCTCGGCGGACCAGGCGCATGAGCCGTGCCGCATAGACGACGAGGTCGCTGGAGAGGTCCAGGGTCTTCGCCGAAGCGGAGCCCGAGGCGGTCGGGGCTTCCGAGGGAAGCAGCTGCTGTGAAGGCATCGATCGGAATCCAGAGTTGGGGGTTGCGGCGCGGTGAACGGGTGGAGACTATCTGAGAATGACTACGGAACGGCACACCTGGATCGCGTTCCTGCGCGCCATCAACCTCGGTGCGACCCGGAAATTCCCGAAACAGGCGATCTCAGCCGCCGTGGTGAGGGCGGGCGGAACCGACGTCGAGACCTACATCAACACGGGCAACGTACGCTTCGACCACCCGGTCGGCGACCGGGCCGAGATGGAGGCGATCCTGGAGGAGGCCTTCGCGGCCGACCGATTCTTCGAGGTGCCGACGATCTGCGTGACGCCCGCTGAGCTGAAGGTGATCGCCAACGACGCCGCGGCGGTCGGGATGGGTCACGAGGGCAAGCAGTTCGTGTTCCTGTGCAAGGAGCTCACCGACTCCGGCTCCCGGGACGCGCTGGTCGCTCGAGCGGGGGAGGACGAGCGGGTCTACGTCATCGGCCGCGCCGTGCACCTGCTCACCGAAGGCTTCCATCAGACGAAGATCACCAACGCCGTCGTCGAGCGCCACATCGCCATCAGCACCAACCGCAACGTCAACGTGATCCGCACGCTCGCCGACAAGTGGGCGTGAGCCCTGCCGCGCCTCGATGCGGTCAGGCGGGAACCTCGGTCTCGGCAGGCTCGACCACCGATCGCCGAGTGAACTCGAAGTCGGCCGGGTCGAAGCGGCTGATCCGGCGGACCAGCTCGCCGGTGGACCACGGCCAGGAGAAGCTGTTGCGACCGTTGGCGTCGATGAAGTAGCTGTGGCAGGACGCGCCGCTGTAGGCGGTGCCGGCGAGCGCGGCCTGCACGTCGGCGACGTACGCGGCCTGGGCCTCTGGCCTCACGTCGAGCTTCGACCAGCCCTGTGCGCGGGCGGTCGTGATGGCTTCGGTGATCATCGCCACCTGCGACTCGGCGACGGCGAAGGCCGAGCCGTGACCGGTGCCGAGGCTAGGGCCGAGCACCACGAACGCGTTGGGGAAGCCGGTGACCGAGGTGCCCTGGTAGGCCTTGGGGGAGCCTGCCCAGTGCTCGGCGAGCGTGCGGCCGTCGGCACCATGGATCAGCTCGGCGACCGGCATGTCGAGGATGTGGAAGCCGGTGCCGAGGATGATCGCGTCGACCTCCGCCGTGCTGCCGTCGGTGCCGATCACGCGTGCGCCCTCGACCCGTTCGACGCCGGTGGCGTGCACCTCGACGTTCGGCTTCGTCAGCGACTGGAGATAGTTGTTGGAGAAGAGGATCCGCTTGCAGCCGAGCAGGTAGCCGGGCGTCACCTTCGCCCGGAGCTCCTTGTCCTGGACGACGGCGCGCAGGTAGGCCCGGCCGATCTGCTGCAGGCCCTGCATCAGCGGCTGCGGGCGGCGGAAGGCGATACCGACGGCCTCCATGGCGGCGTACTCGACCGCGCCGAGCGCCTTCTCGAAGAAGGGCACGTGGTGCTTGACCCACTTCTCCGCGTCCGGCACCGGATGGTCGACCTTGGGCAGCACCCAGTGCGCGGTGCGCTGGAAGAGGTGCAGGTCGGCGACCTGCTTCTGGACCTCGGGTACGAACTGGACCGCCGACGCACCGGTGCCGATCACGGCCACCCGCTTGCCGTCGAGGGCCACGTCGTGGTTCCACCGGGCCGAGTGCCAGACCTCGCCGGGGAAGTCGGCCAGACCGGGCAGGTCCGGGATCTTCGGCTCGTTCCACGGCCCGGCGGCGGCGACCAGGAAGCGGTTGGTGATCTCGCCGTCGCTGGTCTCCAGGCGCCACCCGGCGGACTCGGCGTTCCAGGTCGCGCCGCGGACCTCGATCCCGAACCGGGTGATGTCCTCGAGGCCGCGATCCCGGGCCACCCCGTCGATGTACGCGAGGATCTCCGGCTGGTTGCCGTAGACCCGGGACCAGTCGCTGTTGGGCGCGAACGAGAACGAGTAGAGGTTGGACGGTACGTCGCACGCGCACCCCGGATAGGTGTTGGCCCGCCAGGTGCCGCCGTAGGTGTCGGCCTTCTCGAGGACGACGACGTCCTCGACGCCCGCCTCGCGCAGCTTGATCGCGGCCGCGATGCCGGAGATGCCGGCGCCGATGACGACGACCTCGTGGTGGGTGCTCGTGCGTGCGCGTCGTCGACTCATATTGGGATACTAATGGTATTTGAATACCGACGGTAGGTCGAGCAGGTAAGATCTGACCCGTGGGCCGGATCACGCGCAAGGAGTCGCACGCGCAGACGCGTGAGCGACTCATCGCGACCGCCCACGGGATGTTCCTCTCCGACGGCTACAACGCGACCTCGCTCGACAAGGTCGCCACCACGGCGGGCTTCTCGAAGGGCGCGGTCTACTCGAACTTCTCGACCAAGCACGAGCTCGGCCTGGCCGTGCTCGACGTGATCCACCGGGAGCGAGCGCAGTCGTTGGCGGACGCCGTCAGCGGCGTCGACACCGTCGAGGGCAGGATCGACGCCTTCGCGGCGTGGGCCGAGGCCAACATCGGCGACGTCGGCTGGACCGCGCTCGAGGTCGAGTTCGCGACCAGCACCCGCCGCGTCCCCGAGGTGAGCCAGCAGCTCGCCGGCCGGCGCCGCGAGCTCACCGCGGCCATCGCCGGCCTCATCGAGCAGCAGGCCGCCGACCTCGGTCTCACCCTGGCCTCACCGGCCGAGGACGCCGCTGTCCAGCTGCTCTCGCTCGGCATCGGGCTCGGTGTCCAGCGTGCGTTCGACCCCGACCTATCGGTCACCAGCCTGGTCGACCTGCTGCGGTCGCTGCTGGAGAGTGCGACGCCTGCGTCGTAGGTCGCGCGAGTCCCTAGTGGGCCGGGGCGCCGTTGCGCTCGGGGGCAGGGAAGGAGACCCGGTTCAGGCGGCGTACGGCCGGACTCAGCAGCGTCGCCAGCGAGATCACCACGTAGGCGATGCCGGCGATCGCGAGCATGTTCTCGATCCCGTACGCAGCGGCCAGCGGCCCCATCGCCAGCTGCCCGACGGGGATGGCGATGTAGGTGCCGAGCTGGTCGTAGGAGGAGGCACGGGAGAGCAGGTCGCTGGGGACGTTCTCCTGCATCGAGAGCTGCCAGCCGAGACTGAAGACCTGGATCCCGGCGCCGGAGAGGGCGGCTGCGGGCAACAGCACGGCGAGGTCGGTGGAGAAGCCGAGGGCGGCGATCGGCAGCCCGAACAGGGCCATGCCGATCATGCCGTAGAACAGCGGCCGCTCGAGCCGCACCTTCATCAGCACGAGGGTCGCGACGAGCACGCCGATCCCCTGGAAGGTGAGGATCAGACCCCAGCCACCCGCCCCCAGGCCCGAGCCCTCGGCCCGCTGCGGGCCGAGCGTGAGGAGTCCGCCCTCATAGAGCGCATTGAGCATGGTCGCGGCGCCGACGCAGAGCCACAGCCAGCTCGTCGAGCGGAAGTAGTCCCACCCGGTGCGCAGATCGCCGATGACCGAGGCCTTGCCGACCGCGCCGCTGATCTTGACCGGCAGTAGCAGCAGAGCCGCGATGATCCAGGTGGCGGCGTCGAGCGCGAGCGCCCAGCCCGCGCCGACGCTGAGGACGAGCAGGCCGGCGGTGCCGGGACCGGCGACCGCGACGATCGCGCGGGTCAGCGACATCAGCACGTTGGCCTCCTGCAGCATGGTGCGAGGCACCACGAGCGGGATGATCCCCTGCTGGGCGGGCAGGCCGGCGGCGGAGACGATGCCGTTGAGCGCGGAGAGTGCGATCAGGTGCCACAGCTCGGCGACACCTGCGATGACGAGGACGGCGACGGCCGCCTGGCTCAGCCCCGAGACCAGGTTGGAGGCGAACAGGATCCGGGCACGGCCCATCCGGTCGGCGAGCACGCCGCCGATGAGCATGAAGACGATCATCGGGATGGTGCGGGCCGCGAGGACGGCGCCGATCGCGATCGGCGCGTCACTGATCTCCAGGACCGCGAAGGCCAGGGCGACGGGCGCCATGAAGTTGCCGACCAGGTTGATCGATCGTGACGCGAAGAACCAGCGGAAGTGGGGTTCGCGAAGGGGGGCTGTCGCCGAGATCCGAGCCATTCGAGAGAGAATAGACCTTCGGGTGATTTCTATCTGCCCAAAATTCTCAATTCTGTCACGAGACCGTTATCCCGGCCGATCGCATCTCCTCGATGGCAGCCGAAGTGCTCGCCGCAGCCACGCCGGCGGTCAGATCGGCGAGCAGCGTGGTGTGGAAACCGGCGGCTCGCGCATCGAGAGCGGTGGCACGTACGCAGTAGTCGGTCGCCAGCCCGCACACGTCGACCTCCTCGACGCCGTGGGCCCGGAGCCAGTCGGTCAGATTGGCGCCGCCGGTGGACGCGCCCTCGAAGCCGGAGTAGGCCGCGGCGTACTCGCCCTTGCGGAAGATCTCGTCGAAGGTGACCGGGTCGAGGTTGTGGTGGAAGGCCTCACCGTCGGTGCCGACCACGCAGTGCGCCGGCCAGGAGTCCGCGTAGTCCGGCGGGTTGCCGAAGTGGTCGCCCGGGTCGATGTGGTGGTCCTTGGTGGCCACGACCAGCCCGTACGTCTGCTCCGGGTCCTTGCTCGCCGCCCGCTCCCGCAGCAGCTGACCGATGTCGTAGGCCACCCGGGCCCCGCCGTCGACCGGCAGGGACCCGCCCTCGCAGAAGTCGTTCTGTACGTCGACCACGATCAGTGCACGCGTCATGTCCGCCAGCCTAGACCGGCCCGGCGAGACCGGCCCTGCGAGACATCACTGGAAGAGCGTCGGGATCGACGGATCGCCCTTCAGGAGCGAGTGGGCGATGACGGGGAGCTCGGCGACCGAGGCGCGATGGCGCTCGCGCGCGTTGTCGAGCGGCTCACGGCCCACGACCTCACCGTTCTTGACCAGCTGGGTGAGCAGTGGCCGGTCGTTGCCGTCGCCCTCGGGTGCGGTGCCGATGCCGATCACCTCGGCGTCGGCGACGTCCTTGCGGTTGCGGCGGCGCAGGGCGTACTTCCGGCCGCCGATCGACGCCTTGGACGCGCTCTTCTTGGCGACCGGCTCCAGATCCCCGGAGGCGCCCTCGCGGGAGACCAGCTTGTAGACGAAGCCGGCGGTCGGGTGGCCGGAGCCGGTGACCAGCTGGGTGCCGACGCCGTAGCCGTCGACCGGGGCGGCCGCGAGGCCGGCGATGGCGTACTCGTCCAGGTCGCTGGTGACGATGATCTTCGTCTCGGTGGCGCCGAGGTCGTCGAGCTGGCGGCGTACGTCATGGGCGAGGAGCCCCAGGTCGCCGGAGTCGATCCGCACCGCGCCGAGCTCGGGACCGGCGATCTCGACCGCCTTCGCCACCGCCTCGGCGATGTCGTAGGTGTCCACGAGCAGCGTGGTGCCCTTGCCGAGGGAGGCGACCTGAGCCTGGAAGGCCTGCTCCTCGGTGTCGTGCAGCAGGGTGAAGGCGTGGGCGGAGGTGCCGGTCGTGGGCACGCCGAAGCGGGCGCGGGCGGCGAGGTTGGAGGTGGCGGTGAAGCCGGCCACGTAGGCCGCGCGGGCGGCGGCGATCGCGGCCGCCTCGTGGGTGCGGCGCGAGCCCATCTCGATGCAGGGGCGCTCACCGGCCGCGAGCGTCATCCGGGAGGCCGCGGTGGCGATGGCCGAGTCGTGGTTGTAGATCGAGAGGAGCACGGTCTCCAGGACGACCGCCTCGGCGAAGCTGGCCTCGACCACGAGCAGCGGCGAGTGCGGGAAGAAGGTCTCGCCCTCGGCGTACCCCCAGATGTCGCCGGTGAAGCGGTAGCCGGCCAGCCATTCCAGGGTCGGGCCGTCGACGACGCCCTCCAGGACGGCCAGCTGCTCCGGGCCGAAGCGGAACGCCTCGAGGGCGTCGAGCGCCCGCCCGACCCCGGCCACCACGCCGTAGCGGCGCCCGCCGGCCAGGCGCCGGGGGAACAGCTCGAAGACGGCGCGACGCTCTGCGGTGCCCGCCTTCAGGGCGGCCTGGAGCATGGTCAGCTCGTAGTGATCCGTCAGGAGCGCGGTCGAGGCCGTCGCCGAGTCCGTTGTCGAGTCCACGGGCACATCGTGGCACGATGGACCGCATGAGCGCGCCAAGCCCCGTGGAGCTCGACGAGCCGGAGATCGACGACGTCGTCGCACCGTCGACCCCATGGGTGACCATCGTCTGGAACGACCCGGTCAACCTGATGTCGTACGTCACCTTCGTCTTCCAGAAGTACTTCGGCTACTCCAAGAAGAAGTCGGAGAAGCTGATGATGGAGGTGCACAACGACGGCAAGTCGGCCGTCTCCTCCGGGTCACGCGAGGAGATGGAGCGCGACGTGCAGGCGATGCACGAGTACGGGCTGTGGGCGACACTGGAGAAGCAGGAGTGATGGGCGGGTTCAGCTACCACCGCCGCAGCAAGCAGATCATCGCGACCTTCTCCGGGTTCGAGGCCGACCTGCTCCGTTCGTTGGCCTCGCAGCTCGTCGAGCTGTTGCGCAACGAGGTCGCCGCGCCTGCCGAGAGCGACGACCCGCTCGAGGCCCTGCTCGACTTCTCGGGGCCGACCACCGAGCCCGAGGACCCGGTCCTGAAGCGGCTCTTCCCCTCTGCGTACGGGAATGACGAAGAGGCCGCCGGGGAGTTTCGGCGGTTCACCGAGGGTGGGCTGCGCGACGGCAAGGCGCGGGCCGCGTCCACGATCATCGACTCGCTCGAGGAGGCGGGTCTCCCGCCCGAGCTCGACGAGGACGGGCTGGTCATCGACGTCGAGCTGCCGATCCCCGACGCCGAGGCGTGGATGCGTTCCTTCACCGACATCCGGCTCGCGCTGGCGACCCGGCTCGGGGTCGAGGAGGGCGACGAGGACTTCTGGGACTCGCTGCCCGACGACGATCCCGCCGGCCAGGTCTACGGGATCTACCAGTGGGTCGGGATCCTGCAGGAGACCATGGTCGAGGCGCTGTGGGCGGCGTCCTGACTACGGCGAGCGTTCGGCTGCACGACCGTCCAGCAGGGTGACCAGGATTCGGGTGAGCGTCCTCCGGTCCTCCTCGGGCAGGGGCCGCAGGAGCTCGTCGGCCGCCTGCTGACGAGCATCCTCGATCAGTCGTCCCAGGCGTACGCCTTCCTCGGTCGCGACCACGCAGACCGCCCGACGGTCGGCGGGATCCGGCTGGCGCACGACCAGGCCGTGGAGCTCGAGGCCGTCGATGACCTCGGTGGCCGACCGGGGGACGATGCGGAGCCTCTCGGCGAGCGCCGAGAGACGCATCGGCTCATCGGCGGCGAGCACCATCCGCAGAGCGCGGGCCTGCGAGGGGGTGACGCCCCAGCGGGCGGTCGCGTCGCCGAAGCGGCGGCGAAGGGTGCGCGCTGCCGCCATCAGCAGGTCGGCGGTCTCGTCCACAGGAATAATCCTAACGCCATCGTGCGTTGCCTCATTGTGAGCAAACCTCAGTAAATAGGATCGAGGTGCTCGAATGAGTGAGCCGCACCCGTACAGACCTTCCGGCGAATCCGGCCGATCCGGCCGTGATCCCGGCAGCAAGCGCGCCGATCGCGCCCAGCTCGAGGCCCAGCCGGTCTCGCTGCGGCGGATCGCCCGCCTCTTCGCGCCCTACCGTGGGCGCCTGCTTCTCGTCGTGGCGCTGATCGTGGTGAGCTCGGTGATCGGTCTGGCACAGCCGTTCCTGGTCAAGCACGTCATCGACACCGCCCTGCCCGAGCGCGACACCACGCTGCTCGTGCTCAGCGTCGCCGCGATGGTGCTCGTCGCGATCGCCTCCGCCGCCCTCGGCGTGGCCCAGACGCTGATCTCGACCGAGGTCGGCCAGCGGGTCATGCACCGGCTGCGTACCGACCTCTTCGGGCACCTGCAGCGCCAGTCGCTCGACTTCTTCACCCGTACCCGGGGTGGCGAGGTGCAGTCGCGGATGGTCAACGACATCGGCTCGATGCAGTCGGTGGTCACGTCCACCGCCACCTCGATCGCGGCCAACGTCACGGTCGTCGTCGGCACCGTGGTCGCGATGATGGCGCTCAACTGGCGGCTCGCGCTGATCTCGCTGGTGGTGCTGCCGCCGGCGGTGTGGACGACCCGCAAGGTGGCGCAGATGCGCTACGCGGTCACGACGCAGCGTCAGGCGAAGATGGCCGACCTGCACGTGCAGGTCGAGGAGGGGCTATCGGTCAGCGGAATCCTGCTGACCAAGACGCTCGGTGCCGCGCCGGCCCTGGCCTCCCGTTTCGAGCAGACCTCCCACGACCTCGTCGGTCTGGAGGTACGCAGCCAGCTCGCCGGGCGGTGGCGGATGGCGACCATGCAGGTGGTCTTCGCCGCGGTTCCGGCCGCGCTCTACCTCGCCGCGGGCTTCCCGGCGACTTCCGGTGCGCTGACCATCGGGACCCTGGTCGCCTTCGTCTCGCTCCAGGGCTCGCTCTTCCGGCCGCTGATGGGCCTGCTCAACGTCGGGGTCGACGTGACCTCCTCCCTGGCGCTCTTCTCGCGGATCTTCGAGTACCTCGACCTACCGGTCGAGATCGACGACCCGGCCTCACCGGTGCCTCTGGGTGAGGCTCGCGGGGAGGTCGTCCTCGACGACGTCGGGTTCTCCTACGACGGCTCGCAACCCGTCCTCGACCACATCTCGCTGCGGGTGCCCGCCGGCGGCTCGCTGGCACTGGTCGGGGCCACCGGATCGGGCAAGTCGACGCTGGCCGGGATGGTCGCGCGGCTGCACGACCCGACCTCTGGCCGGGTGCTGCTCGACGGGGTCGACCTTCGCGACCTGACCCTCGCCGACCTGGCCGCCAACGTCGGCATGGTCACCCAGGAGACCTATCTGCTCCATGCGAGCGTTCGCGACAACCTGCGCCACGCGCGCCCCGAGGCGAGCGACGCCGAGATCGAGGAAGCTGCCCGTGCGGCCCGGATCCACGACCTGATCGTCGGGCTCCCCGACGGCTACGACACGCTCGTCGGCTCCCGCGGCCACCGCTTCTCCGGCGGTGAGCAACAGCGGCTGGCGATCGCCCGCACGCTGCTGCGAGACCCGCGGGTGCTCGTGCTCGACGAGGCCACCTCCGCGCTCGACAACACCACCGAGCGGGAGGTCCAGGCCGCCCTGGACCGACTGGCGGAGGGGCGTACGACGATCACCATCGCCCACCGCCTCTCCACCGTTCGCGACGCCGACCAGATCGCCGTGCTCGACCAGGGCCGGGTCGTCGAGGTCGGCACCCACGAGGAGCTGCTGCTGCGAGCCGGTGCCTACGCCGACCTCGTACGCGGCGGTCTGACGGCGGCGGCCTAGCACGGATCCGGTGCACGAGGCGGACCGCGTCCGAGGGCCGGTCACGTTCAGGATCCGGTGCTCGGGCGCATACGCTGAGCAGCGTGCTGACCATCGACCAGGCGACGTACGACGCGATCGTCGCCCACGCGAAGCGCGACCATCCCGACGAGGCGTGCGGGATCGTCGCGGGCCCTGAGGGGTCCGACCGGCCGGAGCGGTTCATCGAGATGATCAACGCCGCCGGCTCGCCGACCTTCTACGAGTTCGACTCGACCGATCTGCTCCAGCTCTACAAGGAGATGGACGCGAACGACGAGGAGCCGGTGGTCGTCTACCACTCCCACACGGCCACCGAGGCCTACCCGTCCCGCACCGACATCGGGCTGGCGATGGAGCCGAACGCTCACTACGTGCTGGTCAGCACCCGAGAGCACGGAAATGACGAGGGTCCGGTCGAGTTCCGGTCCTACCGGATCGTCGACGGCACCGTCACCGAGGAAGAAATCAGCATCGTCCCGACGTTGTCGTGACGCGCAACACCTACATCTAGGAGAACGAACCCATGGCCATCGAGGTCAAGATCCCGACCATCCTCCGCACCTACACCGCCGGTGAGAAGGCAGTCAGCGCCGAGGGCAAGACCCTGAGCGCGCTCATCGACGACCTCGAGGCGAACCACTCCGGCATCAAGGAGCGCCTCATCGACAACGGTGACCTGCGCCGCTTCGTCAACGTCTACATCAACGACGAGGACGTACGTTTCATCGGCGGTCTCGACGCCGAGCTCAAGGACGGCGACCAGGTCGTCGTGCTTCCCGCCGTCGCCGGCGGCTGCTGAACCCTTCAGCCCAGAATGCCGCGGTCGTACGCTCGTGCGACCGCGGCAGCTCTGTCTGTGACCCCGAGCTTGTCGAAGATGTGACCCAGATGGGTCTTGACCGTCGCCTCGCTGACGAAGAGCTTCGCGGCGATCGCGCGGTTAGTGGTGCCGCGGGCGACCAGGGTGAGCACTTCGCGCTCGCGGGGGCTGAGCTGCGCCGTCGGGCCGGGGGACCGCAGCCTCGAGGCGAGCCGGGTCGCGACCGCGGGGGAAAGGACGGTCTCGCCCGCCGCGGTCGCGCGGACCGCAGCGACCAGGTCGGCGGTCGGTGCATCCTTGAGGAGATAGCCCGTGGCGCCGGCTTCGATCGCCGCGACGACGTCGGAGTCGGTGTCGAAGGTGGTCAGCACGAGTACGCCGACCCCGGACTCCTGTGCGCGGAGCCCCTCGATCACCTCGACCCCTCCCGTGCCGGGCATCCGCAGGTCGAGGACGAGTACGTCCGGCGCCAGCGAATCCACCAGAGCGAGCGCCTCGGCCCCGTCGCTGGCCTGGCCGACGACGTCGAAGTCCGACTCGGTCTGCAGCGCTCCGGCCACTCCGTCGCGTACGACTGGATGGTCGTCGGCGACCACGATCCGGATCATGCGGCCTCCTCGGTTCGCCGGAACTGACGCCTCGATCTCCACAACTGACGTCTCGATCTCCGTAAGTGACGTCTCGGCATCAGGCGGCTCCTCGGGCGAGGGCGGGGATGCGGGCGGAGACGGCGGTGCCGTCGCCGGGGGCGGACTCCACGGTGAAGCTGCCGGTGAGGCGTTGGGCGCGGTCGCGCATGACGCCCAGGCCGAACGAGCTGCCGCGGACCGGGGCCGCGGGGTCGAAGCCCGAGCCGTCGTCGCGGACGTCGAGCATGACCTCGGACTCGTCGAAGGTGAGCGTGACGCCGACCCGTTGCGCGGAGGCGTGCTTGGCGACGTTGGCGAGCGCCTCCTGGGCGATCCGCAGCAGAGTCGCCTCGACCTCGGAGTGCAGCGCCGTGGCATCGCCGACGACGACGAAGGAGGCCTCGACACCATGGTCGTCGCGCCAGCTCGTGACCAGCCTCGACAGGGCGTCGGCGAGGCCTGCGTCGGCCAGCTCGGCAGGGGTGAGATCCTGCACGGACCGCCGGGCCTCGACCAGCGCGGTGCGGGCCAGCTCGGTCGCCCGGGCCACCCGGCGGCGTACGTCCTGGGCGTCCGCGGATCCCTCGGCGGCCTGGAGCTGGGCCACGACGCCGGCCAGGGACTGGGCGATGGTGTCGTGGATCTCGCGGGCGAGGCGCTCGCGCTCGTCGCGTACGCCGGCCGAGCGTGACTGGGCGAGCAGCTCCTGCTGGAGCCGGGCGTTCTCGGTGAGTGCTTCCTCGAGGCGGTCGATCGTCGCGGCGCGCTCCCTGCTGACGGCGTCGAGGTGCTCGCTGTAGCGGCCCATGAGGGAGGCCAGACCGAAGTTGAGCACGAACAACAGCGGCAGCAGCAGGCTCTGCCACGGGTTGTCGTATGGGGGCGGACCTCCGGTCTGACCCATCGCCATGATCGCTGCGGTGGCCGCCATCGCCACCCATCGCCACCGACCGCGGAAGGAGTCGAAGGCGTCCAAGAACCCGATCCAGGCGAAGATGCAGAACAGTGGGTGCATCGCGGTCAGCACCGCGGCCAGTGCCGTGCGGCCGATGTAGCCGACAGGATGGGGGCGGCCGTAGACGTACATCCATCGCCACGCCCACACCGCGGTCGCCGCCACGAGGATCCCGAAGATCACGCGCGCGCCCGGCGACTGCGGCCCGATCTCGGGGAAGGTCGCAACGCTGATCGCGGTGGCGAGCGCGAGCAGCACGAAGGGCAGCACCTTGAGGTTGCGCTCCCAGCGCTGCTCGTGCCCGACAGCCGAGGTCATGTGGAGGACCTTCTCATTCCCAGCGGAAGGCGCGCACGGCAATCAGGTAGAGCACGACCGCCCAGCCGCCCATCACCGCCAGATCCACCAGCTGGGGGAAGGCGCCGCCGGCGGCGTCGTTGAGCGCGTTGGAGGCCGCGCCGTAGGGCGTGAACGAGATGATGTCGCGGGCGGTGCCGCCGAAGGCCTCGACCGGGAAGTAGACCCCCGCGGTGAACATCGACGGGAAGAAGACCACCATCCCGACCACCTGCCCGGTCTTCGCGTTGGGGGAGACCGCGGTGATCGCTGCGCCGATCCCGAGCGAGACGGCCAGCGCCAGGACGTAGGCGACGACGTATCCGACGAGCGACTCCGGGAGCGGGGTCCCGAACGCCACCCGGCCGAGCACGATCACGATCACCGAGGAGGCCGCGACCGCGACGGCGTGCACCAGCACCTGGCCGAGCAGGATCGAGGCGGGGCGGGCCGGCGTGGTCCCGAGTCGCCGCAGGACCCCGCTCTCGCGGTAGCCGGTCAGCGTCGGCGGCATCGTCATGATCGCCGCCATGATCATCGAGAGCAGCACGGTGACCGGGACGTAGACATCGATCAGGCTCCGGCCGCCGAGGTCGGCACTGTCCTCGCGGAAGCTCGGGATCAGCCCGAGGACTCCCAGCAGCAGGCTCGGGAACAGGACGATCCAGAAGAGCGAGAGCCGCTCGCGGGCGAAGAGCCGGGACTCCGTACGGATCACGGCGACGGTCGGGCTGGTCATCGGAGCGCCTCCATGGCGTCGGGCGAGGTGTCGGTGAGGTCGAGATAGGCGGCGTCGAGGCTGCCCGCGGCGACGCGGAGTCGGAGCGGAGCCGCTCCTTGCGTACGCAGGGCCTCGATGACCGCGAGCGCGACTCCCTCCGCGCCCTCGACGGTGACGGTGCCGTTCTCGGCGCGCGCCGCGGTGACGCCGACGAGCTCGCGCAGCGAGGCCAGGTCGACCGCGACCGTGGTCTCGAACGTGGTGATCGTGGCGGCGGAGGCGGCGTCGATGAGCCCGGCCGGGGTGTCCAGCGCCCGGATCCGGCCGGCGTCGACGATCGCGATCCGGTCACAGAGCGTCTGCGCCTCCTCCATCGAGTGGGTGACCAGCAGGACGGTCACACCCCGGTCGCGTACGTCCCGCACCAGGTCCCACACCTCACGGCGGGCCCGCGGGTCCAGGCCGGTGGTGAGCTCGTCGAGGACGACGACACGCGGCCGGCCGATCAGCGCCAGCGAGATCGAGAGCCGCTGCTGTTGACCGCCGGATAGGTTCTCGAACCGCTGCCCGAGGTGGCTGCCGAGGCCGAGCCGCTCGGCCAGCGGCGCCCACGGCTCCGGCTCGGGGTAGAAGGCGCTCCACAGCTCCAGCGCCTCCTGCACGGTGATCTTCGGCTGCAGCTTCGCCTCCTGGAGCTGTACGCCGAGCACCTCCGTCACGGCGGCGCGATCCGTCCACGGGTCGATCCCGTGGACCCGGATCCGGCCGCGATCGCCGACCCGCAGCCCGGCGATCGACTCGACGGTCGTGCTCTTGCCTGCTCCGTTGGGGCCGAGGATGCCGAAGATCTCTCCGGTCTCGACGTGAAGGCTGATCTCGTCGACCGCCACCTTCTCGCCATAGGTCTTGCGCAGGCCGTCCACGACGACCGCTGGTTCTCGCTCCTGATGCATACCTTCAGCCTGGTCGGTGACGCGGTCTCACGGATCGGGCGATCGGCGCGAGTGGGCATCAGTCGATCGGTTGATGCGACGATGGACCCCATGCGCTACGACAACCTGCTGGCGTCGGTCGGGGGCACCCCGTTGGTGGGGCTGCCCCGCCTCTCGCCCTCTCCCGACGTACGTCTGTGGGCCAAGCTCGAGGACCGGAACCCCACCGGCTCGATCAAGGACCGCCCGGCTCTTCGCATGGTCGAGGAGGCCGAGAAGGACGGCAGGCTCCGCCCGGGCTGCACGATCCTGGAGCCGACCTCCGGCAACACCGGGATCTCGCTGGCCATGGCGGCCAAGCTCAAGGGCTACCGGATCGTCTGCGTGATGCCCGAGAACACCTCCGAGGAGCGTCGCCAGCTGCTGCGGATGTGGGGCGCCGAGATCGTCTCCTCGCCCGCCGCCGGTGGCTCCAACGAGGCCGTCAGGGTCGCCAAGCGTCTCGCCGCCGAGCACCCCGACTGGGAGATGCTCTACCAGTACGGCAACACCTCCAACGCCCTCGCGCACGAGGAGGGCACCGGCCCCGAGCTCCTCGCCGACCTCCCCTCGATCACCCACTTCGTCGCCGGGCTCGGCACGACCGGGACCCTGATGGGTGTCGGCCGCTACTTCCGCGCCGCCAAGCCGGACGTACGCATCGTGGCCGCCGAGCCGCGCTACGGCGAGCTCGTCTACGGCCTCAGGAATCTCGACGAGGGCTTCGTCCCCGAGCTCTACGATGCCTCCCTGATCGACGCCCGCTTCTCGGTCGGCCCCCGTGACGCGGTCCGTCGGGTCCGCGAGCTCCTCGAGCTCGAGGGCATCTTCGCCGGCATCTCCACCGGCGCCATCCTCCACGCCGCCCTCGCCCAGGCCGCCAAGTCCCTCAAGGCCGGCGAGAAGGCCGACATCGCCTTCGTCGTCGCCGACGGCGGCTGGAAGTACCTCTCCACCGGGGCGTACGAAGGCACCATCGACGACGCCGAGGAAGGCCTCGAGGGCCAGCTCTGGGCATGACGTCGGTCCTGTCGGGGTAGTCCAGGGAGTTTCCGTCGTTCTACTGGTCAGTAATGGACGGAAAGTCCCTGGACTACCCCACTCCCTCCCACACAGTCGCCGAGCGGCAAGCTCAGCGGCAGAAGGCGTAGACGACGAGGCCGTGGTCCTCGCCGGAGAAGACCTGGTCGAGCGCCTTGCCGGTGAGGTGGGCATCGACGTAGCGCGGAGCGGGGCCGATGGCGACGATGGCGTGGCCGGGGAGCCTGCCGGTCATGTCACGTGGGGCCTCGGCGCTCCAGCAGTCGTGCTTCTCGATGAGGGCGGCGGGGCTGCCGGGGGCCATCGGGCGGCCCGACCAGAGGCTGCCGGCGTCGGGCTCGGCGCCGAGCTGCACCAGCGCTACGGCGACGGCGGATGCGTACATCGCCCAGATGCCGAGCGCCAGGAACCCCGTGCGTCCGAGGAAGGCTCTCACTCCTGGGCAACGCGGCAGCAGGCCCCGGGGTTACGGGCGGTGGTCGGAGGCGGTCACGTCGTGGTCGTGGATCCAGGCGAGATGACGGTCGTACGCATCGCCTGACCCGAGCCGCTTGTTGCGGGCCTGCGCGCGGGGGCCGTCGGGGAGGTGGAGAACGTCGGCGGCGGCCAGCGAGGCGATCTGGATGCGGCGGGTGCGGTCGCGGCGGCGTACCTCGTAGGTCGTGCGGGCGCGGTCCGTGTCGTCGTCGGCGAGAAGACAGTCGGCGAGGACGATCGCGTCCTCGATCGCCTGGGCGGCACCCTGGCTGTGATAGGGGACCATCAGGTGCGCGGCGTCGCCGAGCAGCGTGACCCGGCCGCGCGACCAGGTCGCCAGAGGCGGCCGGTGGAAGAGGCCCCAGTGCTCCGAGCACGGTGCCGCGGAGATCATCTGGACCACGGCCGGATGCCAGCCGGCGTAGGCATGGACATGCTCGTCCGGGTCGGCCGGCCAGGACCACGAGTCCGGTGTCCAGGGCCCGAGCTGTCGCTTGACCAGCAGGAACGCGTGGTCGCCGTCGCCGATCGGATGATGCATCAGGTGGCCGTCGGTACCCGTCCACACCTGCACCCGGCCAGGATCGGGGAGCAGCGTGAGCTGCGAGCGCGGGACGATCCCGCGCCAGGCGATGCAGCCGGAGAACTGGGCGTCGTCGTAGCCGACGACGTGCTCGCGCAGCATCGACCCGGCGCCGTCGGCGCCGATGACCAGGTCGGCCTCGACCGACTCGCCGCCGGCGAACTCCAAGGTCGCGGGGCCGTCGCCCGGATCGGTGAGACCGATCAGACGGTGGCCGAGGTGGAGCCCTTCGGTGCCGAACGTCTCGCTCAGAAGCGCGTGCAGGTCGGCGTGACCGAGGCCGTAGCAGGGCGCCCCGGCACGGTCGGCGTACTCCGCGGCGGAGAGCACCCGGCCGATCGCGGCTCCGGTGTGGCCGTCGCGCCAGACCCAGCCATCGACGGTCGCCGCGGACTCACCGAGGTCCGGCTCGAGTCCGATGCGCTCCAGGAGCCGGGTCGCGTTGGCCGGTAGCAGCACGGCGTCGCCGTCCGGGCGTGGGTCGGTCGCGGCCTCGTACACCTCGACACCGATGCCTCTGCGGCGCAGCTCGACGGCGAGAGTCAGGCCGCCGATGCCGGCGCCGATGATCGTGACCTGCCGGGCACGACGATCCCTGCGTAAAGCTGCCCGAGCCATCCGGGTGACTGACATCGCACGCTCCTTGGGGAGGTTACGTTCGAAACGTACCTCAGGGGCGTGTGTGCTCGTGGACGGTTACGGCAAACATCATTTGACGTCGAGGGTCTGCTCCGTGCCGATGTCACTGGTCTCGATGGGCCCGAGGCCGAGGAGATCCAGAGCCAGGTTGCCGAGGTCGGCGTTGCGTACGGGCTGAGGGCCTTCGTAGTCGGGCCGGTCCTTGCCGGGGTCGCGGTAGTCGTCGGCGTTGAGCTCGTAGAGGTCCGTGCCGGCGCCGGCGTCCGGGCCCCACACGATGAACGGGATCCGGTAGTTCTCGTAGACCTTCTCGGAGTGGCTGGTGATGCCAGGCTTGAAGCCGTGGTCGGCGGTGAGGATGACGTCGAGCTCCTTCCTCAGCCCCGGATCGGCGTCGATGACCTCGAGGAACTCGCCGACCTGGGCGTCGGACTCCTCGACGGCCTCCAGATACTCCGGCGACATCCCACCCGAGGCGTGCCCGGCGGCGTCGGGGAGGGACAGGTGTACGAAGGTGAGGTCCCGCCGCTCGTCGGCGAGATCCTCGGCGGCTTCCGGGACCAGTTCGTCGTGGTCGTCGATCGGTACGTAGAGGTCGATGTCGTCCTCCCAGGCCCGCTGCCACAGCTCGAACTTCTGCTTGGTCACGAAGACCCCGGTGCTGAGCCCGGCCTCGTGGGCGACGGTGAACACCGACTCCTCATTCTTCGAGATCGACTTCGACGGGTCGCCGACGTTCCAGGTGACCCCGTGGCCGCCGTCGTCGGCGTCGATCGGGTCGCCGGTGACCATGCTGGTGTGGTTGGGCAGGGTGATGTTCTTCTCGTAGGCGGTGCGCGCGTTGAGCGTCGAAGCGCCTTCGTCGATCAGCCGGTGGATGTTGGGCGTCTTCGCCGGACCCAGCTTCGCGAGCGCATCCGGGTTGAGCCCGTCGATCGAGATCGCGAGCACCTTGCGGCCGACCTGGGTGGGCTCACGCTCCGCACGGACGCGGCCATCGCCCCTGTCGTCGGCACCGCCGCCGCCGCCGTTGTCTCGGTCGGGCAGGGCGGTGAACGCCACGACGAGCACGACGACGAGGAAGATGCCGAAGGAGACGAGAGGGAAGAGGCGACGCACCGGCACACCCTAAGTGAACCCGATGGCACCCCGGGCGAACGCTCAGCGAATGTCTAGTGACTGAGTTGAGTTCAGCGTGCTGCCCGGGATCGGGCCCAGGCCGAGCAGGTCCAGGGCCAGGTTGCCGAGGTCGCCGTTGCGGATCGGCTGCCTGCCGGCGTACGTCGGCCGGGTCGTCCCCGGCGCGAGGTAGTCGGGGTTGAGCCGGTAGAGCGAGGCGCCGCGGGCGACGCCGGGACCCCACACGACGAACGGGATCCGGTAGTTGGAGTAGAGGTGGGCGCCGTGGTCCCTGGCGGCGGCCTTGAAGCCGTGGTCGGCGGTGAGGATGACGTACGTCGACCGCTTCAGCGTCGTCGAGGAGTCGATCGTCTTGAGCAGCCTGCCGATGCGGGCATCGGTGCGGATCACCGAGGCCCGGTAGGCCGCGCTCATTCCGCCGTCGCGGTGACCGTAGTGGTCGGGGGAGCCCAGGTGCACGAAGGTGAAGGCACGCTTGCTGGTCGCCAGGTCGGCGGCCGCCCGGTTCACCAGGTCGGCGTCGCTGTCGACCACGAACCGGTCGATCGAGGGCCAGGAGCGGTCGAAGATGCCGAACTTCGACTTCGACGCGAACAGCGCGCTGCTCCGGCCGGTGCGCTCGACCTGGCTGAAGACCGATGAGACCGGGTGCCCGGCGGCTTCCTGCACGGTCATCCATGACCGGTCGGTGTTCCAGGTGACCCCGTGGCCGTGCGCGGACCGGGTGATCCGGCGGCCGGTGATCATCGAGGTGTGGTTGGGCAGGGTGACGTTCTGCTCGTACTCGCTCCGCGCCTGGCGGGTCGAGGCGCCGCCGCGCATCAGCCGGTAGATGTTGGGCAGGTTGCCCGGGCCGAGCTTCTCGACCGCGGTCACGCTGAGACCGTCGACGGAGATCGCCAGCACTCGCTTCGTGGTCGCCGCCTGTGCGGGCCGCCCGGGCAGCTCGACGACCGCGAAGGTGACGCCCAACAGGGTGATCAGGACCATCAGCACCAGCGAGCGCCGAGAAATCGTCATAACCGGACGTTAACAACACTGATCCGGCCCGCTCATGAACGTGAGATGGATCTCGGGTATGTCTCGAGTGACCCCCAGCACTGCGAAGTTGCGCTGTTTGGGCCTAGCCTTGACGATCGTGCAGTCCGTCTCGTCCCTGGGTTCGCCCTCGCCCCTGGGTTCAGCCCAGCCCGACCGCGACGCCCCGATCGGGATCTTCGACTCGGGCTTCGGCGGTCTCACCGTGGCGCGATCGGTGATCGACCAGCTCGCCCACGAGTCGATCCTGTACGTCGGCGACACCGCCCGTGCACCCTACGGGCCCAAGCCGATCGCCGAGGTGCGCGAGTACGCCCTGGAGTGCCTCGACCATCTCGTCGCGCAGGGCGTGAAGGCGCTGGTGATCGCCTGCAACTCGGCCTCGGCCGCGATGCTGCGCGATGCCCGGGAGCGCTACAAGCCGCTGCCCGTCGTCGAGGTCATCCTGCCGGCGACCCGCCGGGCCGTCGCGGCGTCGCGCACCGGTCGGATCGGGGTCATCTGCACCCATGCGACCGCGGAGTCTATGGCGTACGACGACGCCTTCGCCGCGGCTCCCCACGTCTCGCTGCACACCCAGGCGTGCCCCCAGTTCGTCCCGTTCGTCGAGGCCGGCATCACCGGTGGCGACGAGCTCTTGGCCGCCGCCCACGAATATCTGGACCCGCTGACCAGCGCCGGGGTCGACACGCTGATCCTCGGGTGCACCCACTATCCGCTCCTGACTGGTGTGATCTCCTATGTGATGGGCGACAACGTGACGCTGGTCAGCAGTGCCGAGGAGTCGGCGAAGGACGTCTACCGCGTCCTCGCCGAGAACGACCTGATGCGCGAGGGCGGCGAGCCGACCTACACGTTCCTCACCACCGGCAACCCCGCCGAGTTCAAGGCGATCGGTGCTCGGTTCCTGGGACCGGAGCTCGCCGCCGCCCAGCAGTTCGCCGGAGGGATGGGATGACCGCCGGGATGCGGCTGACCGTCATCGGATGCTCGGGCTCCTATCCCGGGCCCGACAGCCCCGCCTCCTGCTATCTCGTCGAGGCCGACGACGAGGACGGACGTACGTGGCGGATCGTGCTCGACATGGGCAACGGTGCGCTCGGGGTCCTGCAGCGCTACATCGACCCGCTGCTGATCGACGCCGTCCTGCTCTCGCACCTGCATGCCGACCACTGCGTCGACATGACCTCCTACTACGTGCTTCGCAAGTGGCACCCCACCGGCCCGCAGCCGCCGATCCCCGTCTACGGCCCCAAGGGCACCGGCCGGCGCTTGGCGAAGGCGTACGACCTGCCCAAGCGTCCCGGGATGCGCGAGGAGTTCGCGTTCTCGACCTACACCGGGCCGATCCACCTCGGTCCGTTCACGATCATCCCCACGGCCGTGGAGCATCCGGTCGACGCGTACGGACTGCGGATCGAGGCCCACGGCAAGGTCATCGCCTACAGCGGTGACACCGCCGAGACCGAGGCGCTGCTCGACATCGCCACCGACGCCGACCTGTTCGTCTGCGAGGCCGCCTTCCGTGACGGCGTCGACAACCCGCCCGGCGTGCACATCACCGGCGTTCACGCGGGGGAGTACGCCACCAAGGCTCATGTGAAGAAGCTGGTCGTCACCCACGTCCCGCCCTGGCACGACTCCGCCGACGCCCTCCGTGAGGCGCGCTCGGCGTACGACGGTCCGACCGAGCTGGCGGCGACGGGGGCTGTGTACGAAGTCTGAGCCCCGCTGGTCGAGCCGCCGGAGCCGCTAGGCGGAGGCGTGTCGAGACCAACACCTTCCCATCGAGCGCGGAGAGGACCATGTTGGTCTCGACACGCCGTCGCTCGTTCCTCACGACGGCGGCTCGACCTGCGGGGCGGGGTCAGACCAGGCCAGCGTCATGCACGGTGATCGCGATCTGCACCCGGTTGGTGGCGCCGAGCTTGTCGAAGAGGCGCGAGACGTGCGCCTTGACGGTCGGGATCGAGAGGTAGAGCTCCTTGGCGATCTCGGCGTTGCTCAGCCCGCGCCCGACGGCGAGGGCGACCTCGTGCTCGCGCTCGGTGAGCGCCTCGAGCCGGCGGCTGGCGGCAGCGGCGCGCTCGCCGGTCGGCTCGGCGCGGAGCCGGGTGATCAGGGTGCGGGTCGCCTTGGGGGAGAGGATCGGCTCGCCCGAGGCGACCGCGCGGATCGCCGCGACGATCTCGGGCGGGGGTGTGTCCTTGAGCAGGAACCCGTCGGCGCCGGCGGCGAGGGCGTCGACGACGTACTCGTCGGCACCGAAGGTGGTCAGCACGATGACCCTCGGAGACCTGGGCTCGGTGAGCACCCGGCGGGTCGCCTCGAGGCCGTTGATGCGCGGCATCCGGATGTCCATCAGCACCACGTCAGGGGCGGACGTACGGACCAGAGCGAGCGCCTCCTGGCCATCGGTGGCCTCGCCGACGACCTCGATGTCGGCCTGACCGCCGAGCATCAGCCCGAGGGCAGAGCGTACGAGCGGGTCGTCGTCGACGATCCCCACCTTGATCTTGACCGGACTCTCTGGGCTGGTCCCTGGGCTGCTCACTGGCCCCACGGTAGCCATGCTTCGAGGATGAAGACATCCTTTTCCGTGCGGTGCGTGAGGCGTCCCCCCGCCAGGTCGACGCGCTCGGTGAGCCCGACCAGGCCCAGCCCGGCGCCCGGCGTGTTGGAGTCGAAGCCGAGCCGGTTGCGCAGCAGCACCTCGATCCCGTGCTCCTCCGAGCCCTGCAGGGACACCTTCAGGGCCGCCCCGGGCGCATGTTTGCGGGCGTTGGTGATGCCCTCCTGCACGACCCGGTAGATCGACCGCCCGACCGCCTCCGGCGGCGATCCCTCGACGTCGTCGTCGAAGGTGATGTTCATGCCGCCCTCGCGGGCCTCCTCGACGAGGCGGCCGAGGTCGGCGTACGTCGGCTGGGGCGCGGTCTCAGGATCCTCGCCGTTTCCTCGCAGCACGCCGAGGACGGTCCGGAGGTCGTCGAGCGCCCGGTGGGCACCGTCGCGGATGGTGCCGACCTCGGCCCGCAGCTGGTCGGCGGAGAGGTCCTCGCGATAGGCGAGCGCGCCGGCCTGCATGGAGATGTGGGAGATGCGGTGGGCGAGCACGTCGTGCATCTCGCGGGCGATCCGCCGGCGCTCGGTCTCGCGGGCCTGGGAGACGCGCAGCGCCTGCTCGGCCTCGGCGGTCTCGGCGCGGAGCCGGAGCGTCGCGATCAGCTCACGGCGGGAGCCGATGTACATGCCCCACGCGACCATCGCGGCGATGACCACCACGTTGGCGCCGAGGTTGAAGCCCCACAGCGGGATGCCAGGGATCTCCTCGGTGGGGGTGGTCTCCATGACCGCGAACCAGAACATGCCGGCGGCGACGTTGAGCAGGGAGATCGGGATGATCTCGCGCCAGCGGCGCCGGGTCGCCAGCGAGACCAGAGCGAGGCTCGACGCCCCGGCGGAGAGGATCGAGAACGCCCCGGCGACGATGGTGAACGTGGCGATCGCCACCGGCCAGCGGCGGCGCCAGAAGACCAGGACCATGGAGACGACGCCGAGGCCGAGGTCGAGCAGGAAGCGCCACTCCGGCCACCCGTCGGTGCTGGATATCAGGCCGATGGCGCTGATCCCCAGCGCGAGGAGATATCGCCACACGTGCCCCCACAGGCTCAGGCGTGGCTGATAGGCCTCAGGTGACGGTTGCTGCACGGCGTACACGCTAGTCACCCGAGGTCGGGGACACAGGATCCCGCGGTCGCGCCAGGACCCATACTTTCGTCGGGTCGAGGGTCATCCGTATGTCCGATGCAGTCTGCGCCGGAGGCACGGCAGGATGTACGACATGATCAAAGTCGAAGGACTGACGAGGGTCTATGGGACCTTCACCGCGGTCGACGACGTGTCGTTCACCGCCGAGGCCGGCAAAGTCACCGGCTTCCTCGGCCCGAACGGCGCGGGCAAGTCGACCACCATGCGCATCATGGTCGGACTGACCAACCCCACCAAGGGTCGGGCAACGATCAACGGCAGTCTCTACGCCGACCTCCCCAACCCGGGCCGCCACGTCGGCGTCCTGCTCGACGCCAGCGCCCAGCACGACGGCCGCACCGGCCGCGAGGTGCTCACGCTCGCCGCGATGACGATGGGCCTGCCCAAGTCGCGCGTCGACGAGATGCTCGAGCTGGTCTCGCTGACGCCGTCGGAGGCGAAGCGCCGGATCAAGAACTACTCGCTGGGCATGAAGCAGCGTCTCGGCATCGCGCACGCGCTGATCGGTGACCCCAAGGTGCTGATCCTGGACGAGCCGGCCAACGGCCTGGACCCTGCGGGTATCCGCTGGATGCGTGGTCTGCTGAAGGAGTACGCCGACCGCGGCGGCACCGTCCTGCTCTCCTCCCACCTGCTGCACGAGGTCGAGCAGATCGCCGATGAGCTGATCCTCATCGGCAACGGCCGCATCGTGGCCGAGGGCACCAAGGACGCCATCCTCGCCGGCCAGGGCACTGCTGGCCAGTCGCTGGTCACCTCCCTGGACAATGAGGCGCTCACCGTCGCGCTCAAGGCCAAGGGCTACAGCGTCGAGCCGATCGGCACCGGCATGCGCGTCTCCGCCGCCCCGGCAGAGGTGGGCAAGGCCGCTCTGGAGGCCAACGTCGTGCTCACCGACCTGCGTGACGGCGGCGCCGGGCTCGAGGACATCTTCCTGCAGCTCACCGCCGAGACCCAGCGCGAGAGCACCACCCAGATCCACGCCGAAGGAGTCTCCGCATGAGCGCCGTATCCGTAGCGCCGTCCACCCCGCTCCCGGCGGTCACCAAGGTGCCGTTCGGCCGGCTGCTGCTGGTCGAGTGGCGCAAGATGACCGACACCCGTGCCGGCCGCGCCCTGCTGATCATTTCGGCAGGCATGCTGCTGCTGGTCATGGGCATCGTGGTCCTGGTGGCCGCGCTCAACGAGACCTTCACGCTTGGTCTCTCCGCCTGGTCCTCGATCCTGACGATCCCGCTCTCCCTGCTCACTCCGGTGCTGGCGATCATGATCGTCACCCAGGAGTGGGGCCAGCGCACCAACATGGTGACCTTCAGCCTCGAGCCGAGCAGGCTGCGGGTGATGGCGGCCAAGCTGGTCGCCGTCGTCGCCCTCGCGATCGCGCTGATCGCTGTCGCGCTGCTGTGCGGCATCGTCGGCAACGCGCTCGCCGCCGCTGTCGGTGGCTATGACGCGAGCTGGACCATCAACGGCGAGATTCTGGCCTGGACGATCGCGCAGCAGCTGCTCTACTTCGTGAGCGCCTTCGGCATCGCGATGTGCCTGCTCAGCACGCCGTTCTCGATCGTGGTCGTCTACGTCGACCAGCTGATCCTGCCGCTGATGGTGTGGTCGACGCTGTTCTTCATCTTCGACTGGGCCGCCGACGTGATTCCCTTCATCGACATGGGCTACGCGATGTCGCCGTTCATGGGGACCGGCGGCATGACGCCGGACGGGGCGCAGCTGCCCGACCCCGGTACGCAGCAGGTGCTCGCACTGATCTGCAGCATCTTCCTGTGGGTGGTCGTCCCGGTCGTGCTGGGCGCCTACCGGGTGATCAAGTCCGAGGTGAAGTAGTTCATCGGACTGTTCGCGACACGACACGCGGGGGTGGGTGCTTCGGCACCCACCCCCGTCACCGTTGTCAGACGTGGGCACCTACCTGCGTTACGCGGCGCTCGGTGACAGCGCCACCGTTGGCCTCGGCGACCCCACCGTTGAGGGTTGGCGAGGATGGGCCAGGCTTCTCGCCGAGGCTCTGAGACAGACGTACGACATCTCCTTCTGCAACACCGCGGTCATCGGCGCGACCTCGACCGTCGTGGTCGAGCAGCAGCTCGCCGATGCGGTGGCGCACCGGCCCGACGTGGCCTCGCTGATCGTCGGGGTCAACGACGTGATGCGGTCGAGCTGGGACACCGAGCGTCTCCGCAGCGACCTGATGACCTGCGCCGACGCGCTCGCGGGCCAGGGTGCGCTGCTGATGACGGCGCGCTTCCACGACCACTCGGTGATGTGGCCGATGCCTGGCTGGGTGAAGCGGTCGATCCAGCGGCGTACGGCCGACCTCAACGCCATCTGGGACGAGGTCCATGCCACCTACGGGAGCCTGCGGCTGGACCTGGGTGCGGTTCCCGACCTGCACGAGCGAAGGTTCTGGGCCGCCGACCGGCTGCACCCCTCCGAGCTCGGCCACCGGCGGATGGCTCGTGCGTTCGGCGAGCAGCTGGTGGCGTACGGCCTCTCCTTCGAGCCGCCGTCGCTGGAGCCGGCCGGCGGGCTGCCGACCACCTGGCGGCAGGACCTGGCCTGGATGGCGGGCGAGGGCGTGCCCTGGATGGGGCGCCGGGCGCGGGATCTGGGCCCGTGGGTCGTACGCCGGGCGTGGGCACGGGAGACCGTTGCATAGGGTGGTCCCGTGACCACACGAGCTGACGGGCGCGCCGACGACGAGCTGCGCCCCATCAAGATCACCCGCAATTGGCTGGACTACGCGGCCGGTTCCGTCCTCATCGAGTTCGGCAAGACCCGCGTCCTGTGCGCCGCCTCGGCCTCCGAGGGCGTGCCGCGCTGGCGCAAGGGCTCCGGGCTGGGCTGGGTGACGGCTGAGTACGCCATGCTCCCCGCCGCCACCCACGAGCGCTCCTCGCGCGAGTCGGTGAAGGGCAAGATCGGCGGACGTACGCACGAGATCTCCCGGCTGGTCGGGCGCTCGCTGCGCGCCGTCATCGACTACAAGGCGCTCGGCGAGAACACCATCAACATCGACTGCGACGTGCTGCAGGCCGACGGTGGGACGCGCACGGCCGCGATCACCGGCGCCTACGTCGCGCTGGCCGACGCGGTCGCCTCGCTGGGTGTCTCGAAGGCGCTCACCGGCTCCGTCGCCGCGATCTCGGTCGGGATCATCGACGGTGTGCCGCGCCTCGACCTGCCCTACGAGGAGGACGTGCGCGCCGAGACCGACATGAACATCGTGATGACTGGCGAGGGCAAGTTCGTCGAGGTGCAGGGCACCGCCGAGGGCGCCGCCTTCGACCGTGCCGAGCTCGACGCCCTGCTGGCACTGGGCGAGAAGGGCTGCGCCGACCTGACCAAGCTGCAGGAGGCCGCACTTGCCGGCTGAGCCCAGGAACGAGCCCAGCATCCACGTCGCCTCGCGCAACGCCAAGAAGCTGGAGGAGATGTTCCGGATCCTCTCGCCGCTGGTGCCCGGGGTCTCGGTCGTCGGCCTCGACGACGTCACCCACTACGACGAGCCGGTCGAGGACGCACCGACGTTCGAGGGCAATGCGCTGATCAAGGCCAGGGCCGGTTTCAAGGCCACCGGCCTGCCGACCGTCGCGGACGACTCGGGTCTCTGCGTCGACGCGCTCAACGGGATGCCCGGGGTGCTCTCGGCGCGCTGGGGCGGTCCGCCCAAGTCCGACGCGCGCAACAACGAGCTGCTCCTGGCTCAGCTCTCCGACGTCCCCGACGAGCGCCGCGGCGCCCACTTCGCCTGCGCGATCGCCTTCGTCTGGGACGGTGGCGAGATCGTGGTCGAGGGCCGCATGGACGGCCGGATCATCCGCGAGGTCCGCGGTGATGGCGGCTTCGGCTACGACGTCCTGTTCGTCGCGGTCGACACCGAGGACGGACGTACGTCTGCGGAGCTGTCGATCGAGGAGAAGGACGCCATCTCCCACCGTGGCCGCGCGATGCGCGAGATCTCCCCACAGATCGCGAAGCTGCTCGCCTGATCCGCTTGCTCATGTCTGGGCGGCGGTCGATTCAGCCACGCCGTGTACACTGTGTACACATGCCGTGGAGGGAGGCTGTATGGGTGCGTCAGTGGACTACCAGAGTGCCCGCGAGGCACGAGAGCACTTCAAGGACATGCTCGACGCCGCAGATGGCGGCCGCCCGGCGACCGTTTCGCGTGGGGCGCGCCGGGTGGCGGCGGTGGACGCGGACCGCTTGGTCCACTTCCTGATCAGCGTTCGTCCCTCGGGTGCGGTCGCAGTCGCAGAGAACGACGCGTGGTCGATCTTCATCCCGGGTCTGCCGGTGGCTGCCGACGGTGTCACGCTCGACGAGGCGGTCGAGGAGATGGTCGACGCGCTTCGCGACTACGCCGAGGACTGGGTCGACCGGCTGCACGCCGCGCCCAACCACGCCGACAACTGGGGCCTGGTGCAGATCGTGGGGTTGGCCTCCGACGAGCAGCTACGCGACTGGCTGCTGGCCTGACATGGTCGAGCGCAGACGTCCGGCGACGAGGGTCGACCACCAGTCCTTCTGCGTCACCGAAGGATGGATCGAGCGCCGGCGGGCTACCGGCAAGCGCGGCACTCATCACGTCAACTACGAGCTCGCCGTTCCCGACGGCCGCATCCTCTACACGCGCATCAGTCATCCCGTCGACCGAACGGACTACGGGCCGAGCATCTGGGGCCACATCCTCAAGGATCAGCTCGAGGTCACCGCCGAGGAGTTCTGGGCATGCGTGGAGGAGAAGACCCTTCCCGCGCGCAGCCAGATGCCGGAGCCGCGCGAGGCCATCCCGCTGGGAGTGCTCCGGGTCCTGATCCAGGAGGCACACATCCCCGAGGCGGAGGTGCGGGCGATGACCAAGGCGGAAGCCATCCAACGTCTGGCCGACTTCTATACCCGCGGCTCGTGAACCATGAGCACGACGCCAAGGTCGATCGCGGCGGGGTGAACGGGCCGGTTAGCCTCGGCGCGTGACCGCCTTCGACGCGCAGCACCGTCAGCACGCCTACCGGTTCCGGCTCGAGTGGGGGCCGGTGGGCGCCGAGGCGATCGGGCCGGTGGACATCGCCGTCGTGGTGGACGTGCTCTCGTTCACCACGACCCTGACGGTCGCCGTCGAGCGCGGGATCGAGGTCTTTCCGTTCCGGTGGCGGGACGACCGGGCGGAGGCGTACGCACGTGAGCGTGACGCCGTACTCGCGGTGCAGCGTCAGGACGCGGTCCCCGGCCGGCCCTCGCTCTCGCCCGCCTCGCTGCACCGGGCCGAGGGTGTCCGGCGGCTCGTGCTGCCCTCGCCCAACGGGTCGACGATCAGCAGTCTTCTCGCCGACGGCGGTGCCACGGTCGTCGGTGCCTCGCTCCGCAACCGCATCGCGGTCGCCGAGTGGCTCGCTCCCCGCTGCGCCGCGGGCGCGAGCGTCGCCTTCATCGCGTCGGGGGAGCGCTGGCAGGACGGCACGCTCCGCCCTGCGGTCGAGGACCTCTGGGGCGCCGGGGCGGTGCTGGCCGCCCTCGACCCGAGCGACCTCTCGCCCGAGGCCGCGATGGCGCGCGACGCTTTCCGCGCGGCCGATCTTCCGGACGCGCTCCATGCCTGCGCGGGCGGCCGGGAGCTGACCGCGAAGGGCTATGCCGACGACGTGGTCGTGGCCTCCGAGGTGGACGGCTCGTCGGTGGTTCCGCTCCTGCGCGGCCAGTCGTTCGTGTCGGCCGCAGACCGGCTCACTGATCCGTGCTGAGCCGGCCCTCCAGACCGATCTGCCAGTCGAAGAGCCCCTGCTCCACGAGCAGCGTGAGCAAAGCCTTGTCCAGCCCGGTCGCGATCGCGACGCCGATGAGCACCAGGACGACACCGAGCACCTTGTGGAAGGCGCCCTCGGGGTCGATCGCCCACCTGAGCCTGGCGATCAGCGCCCGGCCGCCCGCCATGACCGCGGCCAGCAGGAGCGTCAGGCCCGCGACGTACGCGAGCAGGTAGCCGAGTCCCCGCAGCGGCTCAGCCGGGAGAATGGCCGCCACGATCAAGGCGTACGTCGGGCTGCAGGCGCTGAAGACCGGCCCCATGCTCGCGCCCAGGAGGATGTCGCCGCCGATCCCGCGACGGGTGCTCGCCCGGGCCAGACGCTCCTGGGCGCGCGAGCCGAGCCCGAGCCGGAACGCCACCGCGTCCCACAGCCGTGGCCAGATCATCACCACACCGAAGAGCGCCACGATCACGCCCGAGAGGACGCTCCAGAACCGTGGTGGGACGTCGATCAAGAGGGTTGTCGACTTGAGCACGACACTGAACACGATGACGGAGACACCGAGCGCCGCCACCGCCACCCACGGCCGGCGCTCGCCGGTCCCGCGGGAGAGGCCGTACCCACGGGAGAATATGGCCGGCACGAACGCCACCACGCAGGGGGCGAGGACCGAGAGCGCCCCGGCGAGGAACGACGCGAGCAGCAGCGTCACTGGGTGTTCTCGAGGATGGTGTCGACCGACTTGTCCTGGCCGTAGCCGGACCAGAGCTTGACCGTCTTGCCGGCAGGGTCGACGCGTACGAAGGTCGACTGGATCGTCACCCCGTGCTGCTTGCGCAGGTCGGTCGAGGAGTCGTAGTCGACCTTCAGGATCTGGGCGCCCTCAGGCACCTCACCGCTCTTGATCGCCTCCTCGAACCCGCGGCACTCGGGGCACCAGGGCGCGTGGAAGAAGAGGATCGTGTCGGTGTAGCACTCGTCGGCGACGGCCGCCTCGGAGTAGTCGGCATAGCGTCCCGTTGCCTCGCACGTGGGGGAGGAGTCGTCTCCGGCGGCCGGCGAGGTGGGCGGCGTGCTCGCGCTGGTGGAGGGCGATGCGGAGTCATCGGCGGTCTCCGTCGCGCCGCAGCCGACGGTCACCGCGCAGAGGATGGTCAACAGGGCCAGGAATCGGGTGCTCACGGGCATGGGTTCGGAGCGCAACTCTCCCCGGACTGGTGGGTGCACCGACCTCATTGAAGAGCGGCGGTCAGGCGCAGCACGTTGTCGACGTACGCCGCGACCTTCGGCCGCGCGAGCCACTCCTCGAGCAGCAGCTCGCGCGAGATGGCCCGGTAGCCGTCCTCGACCTTCCGCAGCTGTGCCACCGGTTCGCCGTCGAAGAGCATCAGCGAGATCTCGTAGTTGAGCGCGAAGGAGCGCATGTCCATGTTGCTCGAGCCGAGCACGGCGACCTCGTCGTCGATGCTGAAGTGCTTGGAGTGCAGGACGGCGGGCTTGGGGTAGAGGTAGATGCGGACACCGGCCTCCAGCAGCGCCTCGTAGTAGGAGCGCTGGGCGTGGAAGACCATGAACTGGTCCTTGCCCTCGCTGACGAAGAGCTCGACCTCGACGCCACGGCGGGCGGCCGTCGTCACGGCGTACAGCAGCGACTCGTCCGGCACGAAGTAGGGGCTGGTGATCGAGATCCGCTTCCTGGCGGCGTACATGAGGTGGGTGAACGCGCGCAGGTTGTTCTCGGCGTCGACACCCGGTCCACTGGGCACGATCTGACCGGTCACGTCCCCGGCGCGCGGTGCGGTGGCGGCCAGCTCGGACCGCAGCAGCTCGCCGGTCTCGGTGTCCCAGTCGCTGGCGAAGACGACGTTCAGCGCAGTCACCAGCGGACCCTCGATCCGGGCGTTCAGCTCGACCCACTCCCGGCCGGCCCGGTGGTTCTTGGGCTTGTTGTAGCCGGGCTCGATGAGGTTCTGCGATCCCATGAACGCGACCCGGCCGTCGACCACCAGGAGCTTGCGATGGTTGCGCAGGTCGGGGCGGCGGATCTGGCCGCGGAGGGGATCGATCGGCAGCAGGGGGTACCAGTCGATGTCGGAGGCGTCGAGTCGCTTGACGAGCTGGCGCCAGAGCGGGATGCCGCGTGAGCCCAGGTGGTCGAGGAGTAGCCGTACGCTCACCCCACGCGCCGCGGCCCGGTCGAGGGCGTCGAAGAACGGCTCGGTCATGTGGTCGCAGGCGGTGATGTAGAACTGCACGTGCACGTACGTCTCGGCCTCGTCCACCGCGGCCGTCATCGCCTCGATGGAGGCGGCGTAGTCGCCGATCAGATCGATCCGGTTCCCGGCCCTGGCAGGCAGTGAACCGAGCCGTTCGTTCAGCTCGATCGTGGCCACGTCGACCTCGGAGATCGTCTTCTCGTGCGGCGTCCGCGGTAGGCCGCGTACGTAGCTCAGCACCTCCTCGTTGAGCGCCCGCTGCCGCTCGTGACGCCGCCGGTCGAGCCGGGTCTGACCGAGCAGCAGGTAGCCGATCAGGCCGATTCCCGGGATGAAGAAGATGGCCAGCAGCCACGCCATCGCACTGCTCGGACGCCGGTTCTTCGGCACCACCCCGAGCGCGATGACCTTGACCAGCAGGTCGATGATGTAGATCGAGGTCCCCATGACCCCCGCCACTGTCATGCGCATCAGCATGCACCACCGCCACTCGTGTGGGAATCTTCTGACATGGTTCGACTCTTCCCCGCCGCCCGCCGTGCCATCGCCGCCGAGGAGGCGTCACCGCCGGTCTGGGAGGTCGACGTGGCCGCCCAGCGTGATCAGGCCCGCAAGATGGCCGCGGCCGAGGCGAAGGAGGGGGTCGCGGAGGTCACCGGCATCGACGCCGACGGGGTTCCGTGCCGGCTCTACACCCCCGAGGACGTACGCGAGGGGGTGATCGTCCACCTCCACGGTGGTGGCTTCGTCTTCAACGACGTCGAGGTCCACGACGCCGCGTGCCGGCGGCTGGCCAACCGGAGCGGGCTGCGGGTGCTGTCCGTCGACTATCGCAGGCCTCCGGAGGACCCCTATCCCGCGGCTCCCGATGATGTCGACGCGGTCGTCAAGTGGCTGGGCAACGACCCGCTGCTGAGCACGCTGCCGGTGTACGTCCACGGCGACAGCGCCGGCGGCAACCTCGCTCTCGTCGCGGCTCTTCGCAACCCGGGTGTCTTCGGCGCGATGGTGCTCGTCTACCCGTTCCTCGACCCGTCGATGAGCACCCCGGGCTACGCCATGGAGGACGGCTGGAACGAGGAGGCGGCGTGGTACTGGAAGCAGTACGCCTCGACCGAGGCCGATCTCCGCAATCCCGACCTCGGCCCGTATCTCGCCTCTGACGAGGAGCTCCGTGGCCTGCCGCCGACGCTGATCGTCAGCGCCGAGGGCGACATCCTCACCGACGAGAACGAGGACTTCGCGCTCCGGTTGGCCGACCTCGGCGTCGAGGTGGTCGCGTTCCGCGCGGTCGGCCAGATCCACGGCTTCTGGCGCCACGGCCAGACCTTCCCCGCCGCGGAATCGGTGATGGCGATGACCGCTGCCTTCTTGAATCAGCACAGCATGAACCAGCACAGCGTGAACCAGCACAGTTCGCGGGGACGTCAGTGACGGAGCCCTACGACGTCACCGAGGTCCGGGCCGCCTACGACACCGTCTCCAAGGCGTACGCCGAGATCGTCGACCCGACGATGACCGAGACCTCCTTCGACGCCGGTGTGCTCGACACGTTCATCAGCTACGTACGCAAGGACGGTGGCGGGCTGGTCGGCGACATCGGCTGCGGGCCCGGTCGGGTGACGGCCTATCTGGCCGAGCGGGGGATCGACGTCTTCGGGGTCGACCTGTCGACGGGCATGATCGCGCAGGCCAAGGAGCGGCATCCGGCGCTCCGGTTCGAGGTCGGCGACATGGCCCGTCTCCCGCTCCGCGACGGTGAGCTCGCCGGGGTGCTGGCGTGGTACTCGCTCATCCACACCCCGCCAGCGCGCCGGCCCGAGGTCATCGCCGAGCTCGCCCGGGTCACCCGTCGCGGCGGACGGTTCGTGACCGCCTTCCAGGTCGGGGACGAGCACGTACGCCACATCGGCGCCTACGGCCACGACGTCACCTTCGACGGCTACCGGCTCCCGGTCGAAGCGACCAGCGCCCTGCTCGAGGAGGCGGGTTTCGAGGTC
This sequence comes from Nocardioides sp. NPDC000445, assembly GCF_040300245.1. Classification (NCBI taxonomy): domain Bacteria; kingdom Bacillati; phylum Actinomycetota; class Actinomycetes; order Propionibacteriales; family Nocardioidaceae; genus Nocardioides; species Nocardioides sp. NPDC000445. The sequence goes on from NZ_JBEPDH010000010.1 coordinate 87,918, forward strand.
ACCGGGACGGTGGTGCGCTCCGCCGAGGACTGGGAGCGGACGCCGCAGGCGTATCTCGTCGCGCGCCGTCGCTGACGACCGATAGGTTGCGCCCATGACGCAGCAGCCGTACCACGTACCCCGCTTCTTCCTCCGCCAGAAGGTGACGCCCTTCGCCAACAAGTACGTCGCCCAGGCCGCCAACGCCGACGGCTCGGAGGGGCAGGTGCTCGCCTTCGCGCAGCAGAAGCGGCTGGCGTTCAAGGAGCAGGTGACGTTCTACGCCGACGAGTCGAAGTCGCAGGCCGTCTTCGCGTTCAAGGCGCGCGCGGTGATGGACCTCAACGCCGGCTACGACGTCACTGACCCGAGCGGTGCGGCGCTGGGCTTCTTCCGCAAGGACTTCGGCAAGAGCCTGCTGCGCTCGACCTTCCAGGTGGAGGGTCCGGGCTACTCCGGCACCGGTCAGGAGCGCAACCAGGTCATCGCCATCCTGCGCCGCTTCACCGAGCTCGACTTCCTGCCGATCCACTTCGACTACGTGTCCTCCGAGGGCCAGCCGCTGATCTCGATCGAGCGCCGCTTCGCCTTCCGTGACAAGTACACGGTCACCGTCCACGACCCGCGCGTCGACTTCCGGGTCGCCGCTGCTCTCGCGGTCGCGATGGACGCGCTGATGCAGCGCTGAGCCGTTCGGCTCAGGGTCCGTCCGCCGCCGCCAGGTGCGGACGGACCAGGTCCAGCAGCAGCCGGTGGGTGGCCGCGTCGGCCGCGGCGATCATCCCGCGGCCGGTGTGGATCGGGTCGCCGTTGAGGTCGGTGACGACGCAGCCGGCGGCCTGGCACAGCGCGATGCCGGCGGTGAAGTGGACGCTCCCCTCGAGGTAGCCGTCGGTGACGTACGCCGCTCGCCGTCCGGCCGCCACCCAGGCGACCGCGAGCGTGGAGGACATCACCCGCGGGCCGAACTGGGCTCGCAGACGCGGGTCGGCGACGAGCTGCCCGCCGACGAACGGCCGGTCTAGCGGGCCATCGCACTGGATGTCGACGAGCCGGGTGCGCGGGGTCGGCGTGAGGGCCGTGTCGCCGCCGCCCTGGCGCAGCCGGGCGGAGGTGCCGTCGGTCCAGAAGATCTCCTCGCTGATCGGGTCGGCCGCTACAGCCGCCTGGATGCCGTCGGGTGTCACGAGCGCGACGTTCACCGCGGCGAGCGGGGTCTGGGCGGCGTAGTTGAGCGTCCCGCAGAGCGGGTCGACCAACCATCGCCGCTCGCTGTCCCCGCTGCGCCCGGTCTCCTCGCCCTCGAAGGCGTCGTCGGGCCGGTACGACGCGATCGTCTCCCGGATCGCCTTCTCCGAGGCGATGTCCGCCTCGGTCGCGAAGTCCGTGGGGGACTTGTCGAAGTGGCTGAGATCGGTGCCGTACATCTGCTTGACGACGGCCGCCCCGGCGGTGGCCGCGGCGATCGCGACGGCCTCGTCCGGGAACGCCGCCCGGAAGGAGTCGATCGCCGGGTCCGGTTGCTGCTCCGGCTCGTCGCCGATGAAGACCGCCACGACCTCTGCCTCGGGATCCTCGTCCAGGCTGGGCAGGATCTTGTCGCGCCAGCTCCACAGGTTGGGATGGTCATAGTCGACGTACGCCTCCGCGGGCGAGATCAGCTCGATCGCCCTCTCGAGGTCTTCTCGGGACAGTCTGTACGCCGCGGTGCCGCTCGTGTGTCCGACGACTGTTGCGATCACCACGGCCGGGAGGCGGTGGCCGTAGGCGTTGACCAGGGGGAAATGCTCTGGCCTGTGGTCGGGTGCTGTCGATGGGCGGAGGCCTACGCCGTGGGCGTTCGGGGGCGTCCAGCCTTCGATCGCTGATTCGAACCTTGATCGTGCCGCGAGGATCTCGTCCATCGTCGTCCAGTGGTCCACGGTGGGGGAATCTATCGGGGGGTTTGTCTTTCGGGGACTGCTTTTTCGGCTGTTCTTCTTGGTTGGGGTGGGCCGCCGACCCTTCTTGGAGGGTGTTCTCGACGAACCCCGGAGTCAAGGACGGCCTTCGGCCGCCGGCTTCGCCGGCCGCTTCGCGGTCCTTGACACCGGGGCCCGTCGAGAAAAACTTGGCTGGCTATCGGGGCGGCGGCCCGGGTGTGGTGCAGCGGAATCTTGCTTGAAACCGGTGAGGTTGATGGGGCGGAAGGGTGGCCCTCCGGGCCACTTACCATCCACAGAAACGAGGATGTTCGCTCACCGCGAAAGTGGTCTCTGATCAGGGAAAATAGATGGCCAGACCGGGAGGGTGAGCGTAGAATCAGACTCATCACAGCACACCTCCAAGGAGAGGACAGCGATGAGTCTCGGCCGCTCGATCGACCCCTGGGGCACCAACCCCGGGGATGCGATCGACGCTGCCTTGGCGGCCATCGAGACCGCCCTTCAAGATCTCCTCTCGACCGATCCGGCCTATTGGCGCACGGGCCAGAAGAAGGACTTGCTGGAGCGGTTGGAGAAACTCCAAGCCCAACAGGCTGCGTTGAAGCTGCGAGTGCTCGCATCTGCCGGTGACATCGCCGAGGAGACCGGTGCCAAGGACGCCTCGGGGTGGATGCGGACCGAGCTGCTCGTGGACAAGGGCGTGGCTCGCTCCCAGGTGAAACTCGCGGCGGCAGTGACCAAGTACGACCTCGTGGCCGCCGGTCTCGCTGAGGGTGTGGTGTCCCAGGACAAGGCCCGGGTGATCACCCAGGCCCTCGACGCCATCGAGACCGATCCCGCCGCCAGTGCCGAGGACTTGGTCCTGGCTGAGAAGCTGCTGGTCGATTACGCGACCCGGTTGACGGCGAACGAGTTGAAGATCGTCGGCCGCCGGATTCTCGCTGAGATCGACCCGGAGCGGTTCGAGCAGGCTGAGGCCAGGGCGTTGCAGCGGGAGGAAGACCACGCCCAGCGGCGTACGTTCTTCTCCTCGCGTGACAACGGCGACGGCACCATCGACATCCACGCCCGCGTCTCCCGTGCGGTCGGGCTGCGGTTGCGGACCCTGCTGGACTCGTTGGCTCAGCCCAGGAAGCTCTCCGCCGAGGACAAGGGCCGCAAAGCCCCCTATGACCGGTTGCTGGGTCAGGCGTTCGCCCGGGTGGTCGAGACCTACGACGTCGACCAGCTCCCCAGGCACGGTGGGCACGGCACCACGGTGTTCATCACGATGAGCGTGGAGGATCTCCGCAAGGACCTCGGCACCGCCTCCCTGGGTTTCGATGGGGAGCAGATCACCGCCGCGGAGGCTCGCCGGATGGCCTGCAACGCAGATCTGGTGCCGGTGGTGTTGGGCACCGACTCCGAGATCCTCGACTTCGGCCGCACCGCGAGGTTGGCGTATCCGGTCCAACACCGCGCGCTCCGGCTACGCGACAAGTGTTGCCAAGCCGAAGACTGCGACGCACCAGCAGCCTGGACCGAAGCCCACCACCTGGAACCATGGTCCGAGGGCGGCCTCACGAATCTGGCGAACATGGTCTTGTTGTGTGCGAGTGATCATCGTCGGATCCACGATCCCGACTACACCTATGAGCGGCTCCCGAGCGGCCGGATCCGGTTCACCAGGCGCACCCGAACCAGCTGATCCACGGGCTGGCCTGCGCCGCCGTGCCCGTATTCATCCGATCCCACGATGGACCGATCGCTGATCTGCGTCCACACCCACCGTCCTGTCGTGCCACTCCTGCCGGGTGGCTAACCTGCCGATGCTCCGCCGGGCAGTGCTGATCCGGACGGCGCTGCCATCGGGCGGCGCTACCGGTACACGGCGCATTTATCGCCACCTGATGACCCTGCCCATCCGTCCAGGCGACCGCCTGAAACGGGGCGTGGCCAGTAGTCAGCTGAGGCAGCAGCGTCCACTCTGCTGCGGTCGTCGCCCCGTGCTCCGGGCTACCTTGTGAAGCGTTCACAAGGTGTCATCGTCTTGTAAAAGCACGAGGAGACCATCCACTACCAGTAGTCACCGGCCCCAGACCCCAAGCCGGTACGCAACCCAAGGAATCCGCGCCACACCCCGCCGCCGACCCGATATACAGCCAAAATTCTCGACGGAGCCCGGTGTCAAGGACCGCGAAGCGGCCGGCGAAGCCGGCGGCCGAAGGCCGTCCTTGACGCCGGGATCTGGCGAGAACACCATCCATAACGGGTCGGCGGCCCAGCCCGACAAGAGACACCAACCCCGCCAAGTCCGAAGATGAGCAACAGGTAGGAGAGGATGGGCGTATGCGCGTCCACATCGGCTGTGACCATGCCGGTCTCGAACTGAAGTCCCACCTGATCAACCGTCTGACGGAGCTCGGCTACGAGCCTGTCGACCATGGCCCGTTCGTCTACGACGCACTCGACGACTACCCGGTCTTCTGCATCCGGGCGGCCGAGGGAGTGGCCCGGGACCGGGAGCAGGGGCTGGACAGCCTCGGCGTCGTGATCGGGGGGTCGGGCAACGGTGAGCAGATGGCGGCCAACAAGGTGACCGGCATCCGCTGCGCCCTCGCGTGGAGCGAGGAGACCGCCAAGCTCGCCCGTGACCACAACAATGCCCAGGTGGTCGCGGTCGGCGGCCGGATGCACAGCCTCGAGGACATGACGAAGTTCGTCGAGATCTTCCTGGCCGAGCCGTTCAGCGAGGACGAGCGGCACGTACGCCGCATCGACCAGCTCCACGCCTACGACGCCGACGGCGTACGTCCGCCGCTCCCCGACTCGGCCAAGGGCCTGGGGCCCGCCGAGGACCAGGACTGATCCGGGGATGCCCGAGGGGCACACCCTCCACCGTCTCGCGCTCGATCTGAGCGACGCCTTCGCCGGCCAGCAGGTCCGGGTCAGCAGCCCGCAGGGCCGGTTCGCCGACTCCGCCGCGCTGCTGGACGGCCAGGTCTTCGCTGGGGCCGAGGCGTGGGGCAAGCAGCTCTTCCTCGAGTTCCCGGGGGAGCAGTACGTCCACATCCATCTCGGCCTCTACGGCAAGCTCGACCTGAAGCCGTACGTCACTGAGCCGCCGCTGCCCGTCGGTCAGGTCCGACTCCGGCTGACCGGAAGCGAGACGTACGCGGACCTGCGCGGCGCCAACACCTGCAACCTCGTCACCGCGGCCCAGCGTGACGCGGTGGTCGCGAAGCTCGGGCCGGACCCGCTGCGCGACGACGCCGACCCGGGGCGCGCGTGGCTGCGGATCAGCCGGAGCCGTACGACCATCGGCGCGCTGCTGATGGACCAGTCCGTCCTGGCCGGCGTGGGCAACGTCTATCGGGCCGAGGTGCTCTTCCGACACCGGATCGACCCGATGCGCCCCGGCAACACCCTGCGCAGGCAGCAGTGGGACGCCATCTGGGACGACCTGGTCGAGCTCATGAAGCTCGGCGTCCAGAGGAACCGCATCGACACCGTCCGCGACGAGCACACCCCCGAGGCGATGGGCCGTCCCCCGCGTCAGGACGACCACGGCGGCGAGGTCTACGTCTACCGCCGGCACGGCCAGCCCTGCCTGGTGTGCGGCACGAGCGTACGGACCACCGAGCTGCAGCAGCGCAACCTGTTCTGGTGCCCGAAGTGCCAGCGCACGTACCGGCCCCGGACGAGCGTAAAGAAGTAGCCCGCACTACTCTCCGGCCTGCGAGAACGACCACGCAGCCCCCACCTCGAGACCTAGAGTGAGGCCATGTCGAGCCATGCCTTCGCAGACCGCCTGCGGAGCAACGCGATCCGCCGCAGGTTCCGTGACCCGGAGCTGCGAGCGGTGCTGTGGCTCGGGCTGCTGACCATCGTCCTGACGGTCCTCGCGGCGGCTCAGACAGGTTGGCTGCAGGTGGTCCCGGTGGCGGTCCTCACCGTGCCGCTGCTGCTCGGAGCGGTGCTGCTCGGGCCCCGTACGCTCAGCTGGTTCGTGGTCTTCGTGATGGTGATGATCGTGGTCGCCGCCAGCCAGGTGACGCTCTCCGACCGGGATGCCGCCGCCATCGGCGTGCACTTCCTGCTCGGCGCGATCGTGCTGTTCGTCGCGATGCGCCGCACCTACCTCGGTGTCGGGGGCTTGAGCGACGAGATGATGCTGCTCGACCTGACCCACAAGCTCGACCAGGGTGCGATCCCGCCGATGCCTCACGGATGGCTCGCCGACTCGGCCGTCCTGCCGGCGGGCGGCACCCGGTTCGCCGGCGACTTCGTGGTGGCCGCGCGGGAGGCCGACCGGCTGGAGATCGTCGTCGTCGACGTCTCCGGCAAGGGGGAGCGTGCGGGCACCAGAGCACTTCAGCTCTCTGGTGCGTTCGGCGGCCTCCTCGGCGCCGTATCGCCTGCCGAGTTCCTGCCCGCCGCCAACCGCTACCTGCTCCGTCAGGACTGGCAGGAGGGCTTCGCGACCGCGGTCTACCTCTCGATCGACCTCGACAACGGCGCGTACGAGATCCGTACGGCCGGCCACCCGCCCGCTCTCCTGCGCCGCGCCGCCACCGGCCGCTGGGAGGAGGCCGAGAGCGACGGCCCGGTGCTGGGGCTCATCGACGACGTCGAGTTCGACGCCTGCGAGGGAGTGCTCGGGGTGGGCGACATGGTGATGCTCTACACCGACGGCGTCGTGGAGGCGCGGGGTGTCGACCTCGAGCGCGGCATCGCCGACCTGGTCGCCACCGCCGACCACCTCGCGGTCACCGGCAGAGGTGGGGGAGCGCGCCGCCTGCTCGAGGGACTGAGCGCCAGCTCCGACGATCGCGCCCTCGTCGCGGTCGGGCGACGGTGACCAAACCAACGCTGCGAACCGACCGGTAGGGGAGCCGGTTACAGGTGTGAGCCAGATCTATGGCAGGATTTCGCAGGTCGCACGAGGGCCCTGGCTCTCGCGTGCGCGGATGTAGCTCAATGGTAGAGCCTCAGTCTTCCAAACTGATTACGCGGGTTCGATTCCCGTCATCCGCTCCAAGTGCCATTCCCGCTGATTGGGGAGGGGCCCTTGACGGGGCGTAGCGTAGTGGCTAGCGCGCCTGCTTTGGGAGCAGGAGACCGCAGGTTCGAGTCCTGTCGCCCCGACATTTCATTGCCCTGCACGCGACATCATTCTCAGAAACAAACGACAGGAGACACCCTGTGAAGAGCGCCGTCGAGACGTTGAGCCCGACCCGGGCCAAGCTGACCGTCGAGGTGCCCTTCGAGGAGCTCAAGCCGAGCCTCGACGCGGCGTACAAGCAGATCGCCAAGCAGATCAACGTTCCCGGCTTCCGCCGGGGCAAGGTCCCGCCCCAGGTGATCGACAAGCAGGTCGGCCGCGGCGCGGTGCTCTCCGAGGCGGTCAACAACGTCCTCCCGCAGATGTACTTCGACGCCCTCCAGGAGAACTCGCTCGAGCCGCTCGCGCAGCCCGAGATCGAGGTCACCAAGCTCGAGGACAACGAGACCCTGGAGTTCACCGCCGAGGTCGACGTCAAGCCCGAGATCACGCTGCCCGACTACGAGGGCATCGAGGCCAAGGTCGACGACATCGAGCTCACCGACGCTGACGTCGAGGAGCAGATCCAGGCGATGCGCGAGCGCTTCGGCACTCTGAAGGACCTCGAGCGCGCCGCCGCCGACGGCGACTTCGTGGTCATCGACCTGAAGGCGACCAAGGACGGCGAGGACGTCGAGGGCGCCGAGGCCGTCGGGATGAGCTACCAGGTCGGCAAGGGCGGCATGCTCGACGGCCTGGACGAGGCCATCGTCGGTCTGTCCGCCGGCGAGTCCAAGGACTTCAAGAGCACCCTCGTGGGCGGTGAGCTGATCGGCCAGGAGGTCGACGTCAACGTCACCGTCAACCAGGTGCAGGAGCAGGAGCTCCCGGCGTACGACGACGACTTCGCCCAGCTCGCCAGCGAGTTCGACACCGTCAAGGAGCTCGAGGAGGACGTCCGCGCCCGCCTCGGCAACGGCAAGCGCCTCGAGCAGGCTGCTGCCGCCCGTGACGCCGTCCTCGAGGCGCTCCTGGAGCAGCTCGAGATCCCGCTGCCCGAGAGCATCGTCACCGACGAGCTCAACGCGCGCCGCGAGGGCATCGAGCAGCAGCTCGGCTTCGCCGGCCTCACCTTCGAGAAGTACCTCGAGGACGAGGAGCAGACGATCGAGGAGTTCGAGGCCGACCTCGAGCGCCGCGTTCGTGACGCCGTCGCCGCCCAGCTGATCCTCGACCAGATCGCCAAGGAGAAGGAGATCGGGGTCGAGCAGCAGGAGCTGACCGAGCACATGATGCGCCGCGCGCAGCAGTCCGGCCAGGACCCGCAGGAGTTCGTCAACCACATGCTCGAGCACAACCACGTGCCCGAGCTGGTCCAGGAGATCCTGCGCGGCAAGGCGCTCGCCCAGCTCGTCGAGGCCGCCAAGGTCACCGACGAGTCCGGCAACCATGTCGAGCTGAAGAACCTCCGCCCCGACGGCACCATCGGTGAGGACGAGCCCGAGGCTGAGGCCGAGGCCCCCGAGGAGACCGAGAAGGCTGACGCCTGATCACCCTCAGACGTACGTCACAGCGCCCCTGCCTCGCGGCGGGGGCGCTGTCGTTTTCGTCCGAGTCGGCGCTACTGGGCGTCGAAGTTGTCCGTCGGGTCGCCGGAGACCTCCAGATGCTTGGCCGCACAGTCGGTCTTCGACAGGCCCTGCTCGACACACCACTCCAGCGCGGGTGTGGAGGTGTCACTGGGGTGGGGCACCACGACGGCGTACATCCCCGGCTTCACGTACGAGCTCGGCCACTCGCCGGTGTCGAGGAGCAGCGCCTCGGGGTGGGCGGTCTTGATCTTCTGGTAGCGGGTCAGCGCCTGGTGCCAGTCGGCGTCGCCGCCGTCCCCGGCACCGACCGCCGCCAGCTGCGGGATCCAGGTGCCGATGAGCTTGGTGGCCGCTTCGGTGTCGAGGCGGGAGATGCGGAGCAGCTGATGCTCCGGCGGGGCGTTCGGGTCCACGGAGGGCACGCTCGACGGCTCGCTCGTGGGGCTGGTCGAGGGCTCCGGCTCCGCCTCGGACTGCACGGGTCCGGCCCCGTCCTTGCCGAAGATGAACCCGAGCACTCCGGCGACGAGCACCAGCACCACGATCATCACCAGGATCGGCGCGGTACGGCCCTTCCGTTGCGCCGGGGGCGGCGAGGCGGGGTCGTCGAAGAAGTATCCCCGCGTGCTGCGACCCGTGGTCGCGTCGTCGCCGAGCTCGTCCACGAAGAGCGGACGGTGCTGCTCCGGGGGAGCCAGGAGCGGGGTTCCGCAGCCGATGCAGTAGATGGCCCCGGGCAGCAGGGCATCGCCGCACGACTGGCAGTGCGTTTCCTTCTCGTCGGTCTCATCAGCCACGCACAGACACCCCCTTCCGCATCCGACGGTAACCCGCGAGGGCCGCTGTCGTCACGCAACACCAGTAACAACAGCATCACGGACACCAGAAGCGTGAGTGAACGCAAACGTACTGAGTGTGGTCGCGGCGTTGTGATCTGAGACACAGACGGGCCGGACAGTGGGCACAGGTGATCCTGTCGGCCCGGCGTAGGCCCTACGCTGCCAGCGTGACCTCCAGCCCTGAGACCGTCCGCGCCGTGGTCCTCAACGTCGAGGACGCTCCGGTGGACCCCGACGCCGAGGAGCTGCTCGACCGCGGTCAGAGCAAGGTGGCCGGCCTCGTCGGTCTGGCGAAGCTCGCCTGGCGCATCACGGCCTTCGCCCGTCGCCCGTTCGCGGCTCCGTTCGCGCTCGCGACGCCGATCATCCGCGGTGTCGTCAACACCGACTCCGGACCCGCCGTCGCGGTCCAGCACCAGGGTCGCATGGTCAGCCCGAAGGAGTGGGCCGCCGCCCAGCGCCAGGTCGGGACGAGCCCTCGGATCCTGGTCCTGATTCCGCCGGCGGGCAAGGACGAGACCGTCTGGGACGAGGGGTCGCAGGCGACCGGGGCGACGTACGCCGACCGGCTCGCCGAGCTGCTCGGCTGGATGCCGCTGCACATGCACGTGTCGGCCGGCAGCAAGTCGGTGCCCGCCGCGGTGGCGCTCAGCAGCCGGATCCAGGAGTGCGTCGACGCCCTCGCGGCGGAGCCGCGCATCGTCCTGGTCGGCTACGCCGGTGGTGGTCTGATCGCCCGCAACGCGCTCGGCGTGGCGACCGCCGGGGCACGCCCGTGGACGACGTACGTCTCGGAGCTGATCGCGCTCGGCACGACGCCCTATGCGGTCACCTCGGCCCCGATCTCGGGTGGGGTCGGCAAACAGCTCGACGAGCACCTCGCCGGGATCGCGGTCGTCGGGGCCGACGAGGCGATGCTGCCGCCGCGCCCGGATGTGGACTATCTGCTGGTCACCGACAAGGCGACCTCGCGCCCCAACCGGGTCGGGCGACTCTTCGGGGAGATGCTGTGGTGGCGGCACAAGACGCCGCTGCGGTCGCGGCGGGTGCGCGACCTGTTCCCGACGGCGGAGCGCTTCACGCTCTCGACCGCCGAGACGCCGCTGTCGAACCATCCGGCGGTTCACGACGCCCTGCTGCGCTGGCTGGCGTAGCCGTGGGGATCGCGGTGCCGCGCGGATTGCGACGCGATCGCCAATAGTTCTGCCGTCGGCGAACAATGGCACACCAGCCGTGGAACAACTGGATGTGGCGGCTAGTGTCGATCCTGTGAACATCGACTCCAGCGCGGCTGACGCTCATGCCGGTGCCCCAGGGCTCTCCCCGAGCCTGGGCGGCAACGGCGGCGGTCTGAGCCTTCTCGACGACAACATCTACAACCGACTGCTGCGGGAGCGCATCGTCTTCCTCGGCTCCGAGGTCCGCGACCAGAACGCCAACGCGATCTGTGCGCAGCTCCTGCTGCTCTCCGCGGAGGACCCCGAGGCCGACATCTTCCTTCACATCAACTCGCCCGGTGGCTCCGTGGATGCCGGTATGGCCATCTACGACACGATGAACTACATCCCCAACGACGTGGCGACCGTCGGCATGGGTCTGGCCGCATCGATGGGCCAGTTCCTGCTCTGCGCCGGCGCGAAGGGCAAGCGCTACGCGCTGCCGCACGCGCGGATCATGATGCACCAGCCCTCCTCGGGCATGGGTGGCTCGGCCTCCGACATCAAGATCCAGGCCCAGCAGTCCCTGCACATCAAGAAGGTGCTGCTGGAGCTGATCAGCGAGCACACCGGCCAGACGGTCGACCAGGTGACCGTCGACGCCGACCGTGACCGCTGGTTCACCGCTGCCGAGGCGCTCGACTACGGCCTGGTCGACCAGGTCATCAAGAGCGCCAAGGAAGCCTCCGACGAGGGCCGCCCCGCCCACAAGAAGGACTGAGGACATGAACTACTACATCCCGCAGTGGGAGGAGCGTACGTCGTACGGCGTCCGCCGGATCGACCCCTACGCCAAGCTCTTCGAGGACCGGATCATCTACCTGGGCACCCCGATCAGCGACGATGTCGCCAACGCGGTCATCGCCCAGCTGCTCTGCCTGCAGTCGATGAACCCGGACCAGGACATCTCGATCTACATCAACAGCCCCGGTGGCTCGTTCACGGCCTGCACCGCGATCTACGACACGATGCAGTTCATCAAGCCGGACGTGCAGACCGTCTGCATCGGTCAGGCCGCCTCGGCCGCCGCGATCCTGCTCGGCGCTGGTGCGCACGGCAAGCGGATGGCGCTGCCCAACAGCCGCATCCTGATCCACCAGCCCTACACCGAGGGCACCTTCGGCCAGACCTCCGACATCGAGATCCAGGCCAACGAGATCCTGCGGATGCGTGAGCTGCTCGAGAAGATGATCGCCGACCACAGCGGCAAGTCGATGGACGAGGTCAGCCACGACATCGAGCGAGACAAGATCCTCACCGCCGCGCAGGCGGTCGAGTACGGCCTGATCGACTCGGTGCTCGAGTCGCTCAAGACGCCGGCTCTCGTTTGACCATCGGGCCCCGCGCCGCTCCCACATTGAAGGCGCGGCGCGGGGTACCGTCAGTAACTATTCGGACCTAGCAGCACAAGTCGGGGAAGGAAGGCCACTCGTGGCACGCATCGGCGACGGAGGTGACCTGCTGAAGTGCTCCTTCTGCGGGAAGAGCCAGAAGCAGGTCAAGAAGCTCATCGCGGGTCCCGGCGTCTACATCTGCGACGAGTGCATCGACCTCTGCAACGAGATCATCGAGGAGGAGCTCAACGAGGGCTCCGAGGTGGAGATCGCCGACCTCCCCAAGCCGAAGGAGATCTTCGACTTCCTCAACTCCTACGTCATCGGCCAGGAGCAGGCGAAGAAGTCGCTCGCCGTGGCGGTCTACAACCACTACAAGCGCGTCCAGGCCGGCCTGCAGCCCGGCGGCCCGCAGGGCCCCGGCAAGCACGCCAAGGAGGAGCAGGTCGAGGTCGCCAAGTCCAACATCTTGGTGATCGGCCCGACCGGCTGCGGCAAGACCTACCTGGCGCAGACGCTGGCCCGGATGCTCAACGTCCCGTTCGCGATCGCGGACGCCACCGCGCTGACCGAGGCCGGCTACGTCGGTGAGGACGTCGAGAACATCCTCCTCAAGCTGATCCAGGCCGCCGACTACGACGTCAAGAAGGCCGAGACCGGCATCATCTACATCGACGAGATCGACAAGGTGGCCCGCAAGGCCGAGAACCCCTCGATCACGCGTGACGTCTCCGGTGAGGGCGTGCAGCAGGCGCTGCTGAAGATCATCGAGGGCACCACCGCCTCGGTGCCGCCGCAAGGTGGCCGCAAGCACCCGCACCAGGAGTTCATCCAGATCGACACCACCAACATCCTCTTCGTGGTGGGTGGCGCGTTCGCCGGTCTGGAGCACATCATCGAACAGCGGGTCGGCAAGAAGACCCTCGGCTTCACCGCCGAGGTGCGCGGCAAGGCCGAGAAGGAGTCCGAGGACCTGCTGAAGCTGGTGCGTCCCGAGGACCTCACCAAGTTCGGGCTGATCCCGGAGTTCATCGGCCGGCTGCCGCTGATCGCGAGCGTCGAGAAGCTCGACCAGGCCGCGCTCGTCCAGATCCTGACCGAGCCGCGCAACGCGCTGGTGAAGCAGTACCAGAAGCTCTTCGACCTCGACGGCGTCGACCTCGAGTTCACCGAGGACGCGGTCACCGCCATCGCCGACAAGGCCCTCGAGCGTGGCACCGGTGCCCGTGGCCTGCGGGCGATCATCGAGGAGGTTCTCCTCTACGTGATGTACGACGTGCCCTCCCGCGGCGACGTCGGCAAGGTGATCGTGACCCGCGAGGTGGTCGACGACGGCGAGATGCCGACGCTCGTTCCTCGCGAGAAGGAAACCAAGAAGAAGTCCGCGTAGCCCGTTTGGGTCATTTTCGCCGCCCGGGTCGGTATTGGCCCGGGCGGTCGGACACAATACGCACTGATGATCATCTGTACCTTTCCAGCTCCGTCACTCGGTAGGGAAGTGGGCACGTGAGGTTCCAGAGGGGCCCGGTGATGGCCTACGCCGCCGTAGTGCTCATCGGTCTGCTCGTGGTCATCCAGACCCTCAGCCCGGACATCTCCGCGTTGCACCGGGTGCCGCGTACGCTCTCGGGCCAGGCCGACTTCACCGTGATCCCGCCGGCGCCGTCTCCCGGTGTCTCCGGGGTGTCGACGATCCCCAGCAACACGCCCGAAACGGACCGGAAGAGCGACCCGGAGGACTCCGCCCCGCCGAAGAGCCGCGAGGAAGAGAAGCCGGACAGGGCGCCGTCCGCGCCCGCTGAGCAGCCCGAAGCACCGCCCTCCGAGGAGCCGACGACGCCCGCCGACCCCGACGAGGGCAACGGCAAGCCGCCCACGCTGGTTCCTTCCGCGGGGCCGATCCCGGGGATCATGGCGCCGCTGCTGTGGCCGTTCGTGGCCGAGGAGGACGCCCGCCCCGTCGACGAGGCCGTGCCGATGTTCCTGCGGCAGCTGATCGCTGCCGACGCCGGCGTCCCGGTCGAGGATCTTCCGCTGGAGGAGCCCAAGGAGGACCGGGAGACCGATGAGGCGACCTCGGAGTCGAAGGAGCCCGACGCGGAGTCGACCAAGAAGGAGTCCGAGGCCGAACGGGTCCTCGAGGACGCCTGCGAGCTCACCGCCGCGATCGCCGAGGACGTCAAGACGTTGCCAGGAGCGAACGACGCTCCTGAACCCGAGGCCACGCCGGAGTGCGATGAGGCGTGCGCTGAGCCGAAGACACCGGTAGGGTCGTCGCCCGCAGCCGAACCCGAGGCCACCACCGAATCCGCTGAGCCGTCCGACACCGAGCCGTCCGAGGCTGAGACGACGGACGCACCGGAGCCGGAGGAGCCGAAGGAAGGCAGCAAGGACGACCAGACTTGTGCCGAGAAGTCGGTGCAGTAGGGATCACTCCGATGGCGACCGCACCACGCCAGAGTGACCGGCCGAGCGAGTCCCCCCGGACGCTTGGCTGGAGTGAGGGACGAAGCAGGCCCCGGAACCGCATCGCGGTCCGGGGCCTGCTCCGTCGTTGGGCTCCGTCGGTCTGAGGCTCAGTCCTCGGGGACCTCCGCCAGCTCGGCGGTGACGGAGATCTCCGTCGCGCTCTCGTCGACGGTGAAGAAGAGGTCGCCGACGATGTTGCCGACCCGCTTGAGGTCCGGTGCGGCGGCCTCGGCGTCCTTGACCAGCTTGGCCGGGCCGGTGACCTCGGCCTTGGCCAGCGGGTGACGCATCTTCACCTTCGCGGTCGACTTCGCTCCGCGGATCCCGGTCAGGGTCGCCGCGACGGCATCGAGCGCGGCCGGGTCGGCCGCGGCAGCGGTGCCGAGCTCGAGCTCACGCGGCCACGAGGAGGTGTGGATGGAACCGGTCTGCCACCACGACCAGACCTCCTCGGTGACGTACGGGAGGAACGGCGCCAGCAGGCGCAGCTGGACGTGAAGAGCCGTGGCGAGCGTCGCGCGAGCGGACTCGGTGGCGAGACCGCCGTCCTCGTCGTAGGCACGCTCCTTGACCAGCTCGAGGTAGTCGTCGCAGAACTCCCAGAAGAACTTCTCCGAGGTCTCCAGCGCCGTGGAGTAGTCGTAGGCCGTGAATGCGTCGGTCGCCTTGGTGATCGTCTCCTTGAGACGGGCCATCAGCGCGCAGTCGACCGGCTGGGTGATCGCGACCGGGTTCAGCGTGGTCGCGCCGACGTTGCCGAGGACGAACTTGGAGGCGTTGAGGATCTTCATCGCCAGCCGGCGGCCGACCTTCATCTGGGTCTCGTCGAACGGCGAGTCCATGCCCGGGCGGGTCAGTGCGGCCCGCCAGCGAACGGCGTCGGCGCCGAACTTCTCGAGGATCTCGGTCGGGACGACGACGTTGCCCTTCGACTTCGACATCTTCTTGCGGTCGGGGTCGAGGATCCAGCCGGCGATCATCGCGTGGCTCCACGGGACGGTGCCGTCCTCGAGGTGGGCGCGGACGATGCGGCCGAAGAGCCAGGTGCGGATGATCTCGTGGCTCTGGGTGCACAGGTCCATCGGGTAGACCCGGCTGAACAGGTCGGGGTCGGCCTCCCAGCCGCCGGCGATCTGCGGGGTCAGCGACGAGGTCGCCCAGGTGTCCATGACGTCCGGGTCGCCCTGGAAGCCGCCGGGCTTGCCGCGCTGCGCCTCCTCGTAGCCGGCCGGGACGTCCGTGGACGGGTCGATCGGGAGCTGGTCCTCGCTCGGCAGCAGTGGCTTGTCGTAGTCGGGGTTGCCCTCGGCGTCGAGTGCGTACCAGACCGGGAACGGGATGCCGAAGAAGCGCTGGCGGGAGATCAGCCAGTCACCGTTGAGGCCGCCGACCCAGTTGTCGTAGCGGTGGCGCATGTGCTCGGGCAGCCAGGTCAGGTCACCGCCGCGGGACAGCAGCTGCTCACGCAGCTCCGGGTTGCGGCCGCCGTTGGTGATGTACCACTGCCGGCTGGCGACGATCTCGAGCGGCTTGTCGCCACGCTCGTAGAAGTTGGCCATCCGCTGGGTCTTCTTCGGCTCGCCGTCGAGGTCACCGGACTCGCGGATCATCGCGACGACGGCCTCGCGGGCCGAGTGGACGGTCTTGCCCTTCAGGTCCTCGTACGCGGCGGCGCCGGCCTCGGTGGTGATCCACTCCGGGGTCTCGCGGGAGAAGCGGCCGTCGCGGCCGATCAGGGCGCGGGCGGGCAGGTTGAGCTCACGCCACCACTGGACGTCGGTGAGGTCACCCCAGGTGCAGCACATCGCGATGCCGGCGCCCTTGTCCATCTCCGCGGCCTCGTGAGGCAGGACGGGGATCTCGACGCCGAAGATCGGGCTGGTGACGGTGCTGCCGAACAGGTCCTTGTAACGGTCGTCGTCGGGGTGCGCGATCAGGGCGACGACGCTCGGGATCAGCTCGGGGCGGGTGGTCTCGATGTGGACCGGGGTGCCGTCAGCGCGGTGGAAGGCGACGCGGTGGAAGAAGCCGGGGTAGTCCTTCGCCTCCAGCTCGGCCTGGGCGACCGCGGTCTGGAAGGTGACGTCCCACAGGGTCGGCGCCTCCTGCAGATAGGCCTCGCCGCGGGCGAGGTTGCGCAGGAACGCCTTCTGCGAGGCGGTCTGGGAGACCTTGCCGATGGTCGTGTACTGCTGGTCCCAGTCGAAGGAGAGACCCAGGGTGCGCCACAGGTCCTCGAAGACCTTCTCGTCCTCGACGACCAGCTGGTTGCACAGCTCGACGAAGTTGGGCCGGCTGATCGAGATCTGGCGCTTCGGGTCCGGCTTCTCCGGCGGGGTGAAGTCGGGGTCGTAGGGGAGGCTCGGGTCGCAGCGGACGCCGAAGTAGTTCTGGACCCGGCGCTCGGTCGGCAGACCGTTGTCGTCCCAGCCGATCGGGTAGAAGACCGACTTGCCGTTCATCCGCTGGAAGCGGGCGATCAGGTCGGGGTGGGTGTAGGAGAAGACGTGGCCGACGTGCAGGCTGCCGGAGACGGTCGGCGGCGGGGTGTCGATCGAGTAGACGTTCTCCCGCGGCTGGGTGCGGTCGAAGGCGTACGTCTTCTCGTTCTTCCACTGCTCGGCCCACTTGGCCTCCAGACCCTCGAGGACCGGCTTGTCCGGTACGGCGACTACGCGCTGCTCAGCGGGCGTAGTCGTCTCCGGTGCGGTCTGCGTGGGCGTGGTCTCAGTCATGGGACCAAATCCTATGGGCGCGCGGGGGCTGGCGCGAAACCGGTTGAGACCGGCGTTGCACACTCGCCATGCTTCGGTCATGGGCACCATCGACTTCTTCACCGACGCAGCCGAGTTCCTCGCCGTCGCCAAGGACTATCTCGCCGGCGAGCCGGTGACCGCCAACGTGCTCGCCACCAACGCGGAGAAGGCCACCCGGGTGGAGCAGGAGGGACCGTACCGCTGGTTCGCCGTCGCTCGCGAGGGAGACCGGGTCGTCGGCGCGGCGATGCGGACGGCCAACTTCGAGCCGTACCCGCTCTACGTCTGCCCGATGCCCGAGTCGGCGGCGCTCGAGCTCGCGCGTGCCCTGCACGCGAGAGGCGAGTACGCCGGTGGGGCCAACGGAGCGCTCCCGGCTGCCCGGACGGTGGCCGAGGAGACCGCGCGGCTCGCGGGCGGGCGGGTGAGCGTCGCGATGGCGTCGCGTCTGCACGAGCTCGGCACGCTGGTGATGCCGTCCGGCGTGCCCGGGCACGCCCGCCCGGCGACGTACGACGACCTCGAGCTGTGCCGGGACTGGCTGGCCGACTTCGGGCACGCGGCCCGGGAGCAGTCCACGAACAAGGCGTACGCCCACGAGCACGCAGCGGTCGGCGAGGACGAGGTGCGGCGCCGGATCGAGGAGTTCCTGCTGCTGTGGGAGGTCGACGGTGAGGTCGTGTCCCTGGTCGGCGCGACCCCGCCGGCGCACGGCGTGGTCCGGATCGCGCCGGTCTACACGCCGAAGGAGCAGCGGGGCCACGGCTACGGCACCGCGGTGACCGCCGAGGCCTCGCGCCTCCTCGGCGCCGATGGCACCCGGCTGTGCCTGTTCACCGACGCCGACAACCCCGTCTCCAACCACGTCTACGCCAAGATCGGCTACCGCCCCGTCGTCGACATGGCCAACCACACGATCGTCGACTGACCGCCGAGTCGGCTCGAACTGACGAGATTCCGCGCCGAGTCGGCTCGTTCGAACGAGCCGACTCGGCGCGGGTTGCGGTCAGGATGAGTCGACTCGGCGTCTCAGTCGACGGTGAAGCGGCGGCCGAGGTAGTGGTCGACGGCCGGCCAGATGTGGCCCTCCGACTCGGCGGCGTTGGTCCAGCGCAGGGACCAGCCTCCGCCGGTGGCGGTGGTGATGTCGGCGGAACGGCGGCCGCTGCTGCTCTGCTTGAGGTGGAGGGCGCGGATCTGGTCCCAGGGGAGATACGTGGCGTTGGCGGCGGTGGCCAGCTCGGCGGGAGACCTGTCCAGGGCGCGCTGGATCAGCTTCCTGCCGGGCGAGCCGGACGTCACCGAGGCCAGGCCCGTGGCGAGCCGGTCGGAGCCGGAGGGCTTGAGCAGCATCAGGCCGGTCTCGGTCACCAGGAGCGTACGGAAGCCCTCGCCGGAGATCGGGGCCAAGGCGCCGATGTAGCCGTCGGGCGTCGTCGGAGCCGGCGTCTCGGCGTCAGCTGGCGCCGGCGTCTCGGCGTCGACCTGCGCGTCGAGCTGATGCACCCAGGCGCGCAGCGCGGCGGCGTAGCCGGGGGAGCCGAGGGCTTCGTAGGCGAGCTCCTCGGGGTCGACCTCCTGGCCGGCGATGTCGACCAGCCGCCAGGGGCCGGCCCAGCTGAGCTCGTAGCGCGCCTTGTCCTCGCCGACCAGCTCGTGGGCGATGGCGGCACCGAGGAGCCGGGCGATGACCTTCCGCTTCGCCTCGGCGGCCTGCTCCGGAGTGGACTCGACCTCGACCAGGTCCAGGAGCGTGTCGAGGTTGCCGGAGGCGATCAGGTCGAGGGCCCCGCGGACGGTGGCCGGCTCGATCTGGTTGTCCTGCATCGCGTTCAGGAGCGTCTCGGCGTTGATCGCCGCCGCACGGGCGCCGGCGACGCTCACGATCTCGGCCATCGGCGCCGGGGTCAGACCCGAGCCGGCGAACGTCTTGTCCTCGAGGGCGAGGAAGTTCTGGGACGGGTAGCGCAGGATGCTGGCGGCGTTGCCCGACTTGTCCGCCTCGTCCGCGGAGGCCATCGACTCCAACCGCTCGATGCGCTCCGACAGCGGTGGGTGGGAGTCGTAGGCCGATGTCTTCGCCTCGAGCGGCGCAGCGCTGATCCTGGCGAGCTCCTCGAGCCGCTCGGGGTCGCTCATCAGGTTCGTGAAGTTGTCGAAGAAGCGCGTGGGCCGCAGACCGTAGTGGGTGCCGGCCTCGACGTACTGCTCCAGATAGATGTGCCAGGCGGCGTCGAGCGCGGGGAGGGTGCGCAGCGTGGTGGCCGCGGTCCGTGGCCCGGCGACGGTCGCGCTGAGCCGGTCGGCGTCGATCTCGTGGGCGTGCGCGAGCGGGCGGGTCAGGGAGAAGAAGAGGCGGGCGTACGTCCGGAACGGTCGCTTCACCAGCGGGTTGGAGAGGCCCGCGGCGACCTCGGCGATCGCCAGGCGACTCCGGTGGATGAGAGCGCCGAGCCGGGTGTGGCTGGTGCTGTGGTGGCCGAGCTCGTGGGCGAGCACCGCGTGCAGCTGGTTGCGGGAGAGGCCCTGGAGGAGAGGTACGCCGAGGAACATGCGCCGGGTCCCGGTCCTGAGCCCGAGCAGGCTGGTCTCCTCGCTGACCGCCGCGTTGACCTCCGGCACCAGCCGGATCTCGTCGGGGGCGCGGGTCCCGGCGGTGGCGGCCAGCGCGCGGACCTCCGCCCACAGCCCGGGCTGTTCCTGCTCGGTGAGGACGAGCCCGCCGGGGTCGCCCGAGGTCCTGGGGCGTCGCCGTGGGGCCATCTGCTGACCGACCAGCGCGAAGGCAGCCAGGACGTAGGCAACGGCCAGGAACGAGACCGCGAGAGCAGCCCGGAGCGTACGCATGAATGGTGGACCTTGTGGGGGATGGGGTTCAGTCCGAGATGAGTGGGAGGGTAGCGGGTCTGGCAATTCGCTGGGAAGCGCGTACGCCATAGACTCGACCCGATGAGTGAGACTCCCGCGCCGCGCTTGGCGGCCACGATCGAGGAGGTCTGGGAAGCGCTGCAGTCGCGCTGGCCCGAGACCCGGCTCGAGCCTTCCCTGGACCGGATCCGCGCCCTGCTCGAGATCCTCGGTGATCCGCAGAACGCGTTCCGGATCATCCAGCTGACCGGCACCAACGGCAAGACCTCCACCTCCCGGATGATCGACACGCTGCTGCGGTCCCTCGACCTGCGCGTGGGGCGGTTCACCTCGCCCCACGTCGAGCGGATCAACGAGCGGATCTCGATCGACGGAGAGCCCCTGACCGACGACGAGTTCGTGGCCGCGTTCAACGACGTCGCCCACTACCTCGGCATGGTCGACGACGACCAGCCGCACCCGCTCTCGTTCTTCGAGTCCATGGTCGGGATGGCCTACGCCAAGTTCGCCGAGGCCCCGGTCGACGTGGCCGTCGTCGAGGTCGGGCTGGGCGGTGGCTGGGACGCGACCAACGTCGCGGACGCCGACGTCGCGGTGGTGACCCCGATCGCGGTCGACCACGCCAAGTATCTCGGTGACAACCCGGTCGCCATCGCGCGTGAGAAGGCCGGGATCATCAAGCCGGGGGCGGTCGCCGTGATCGCCGAGCAGTCCGTCGAGGTCGCCGCGGTGCTGGATCAGCACGCGGCGGAGGTCGGCGCCCGGCTGCTGTGGGAGGGCACCGACTTCGGAGTCGTCTCCCGCACCCCGGCGGTGGGCGGACAGATCCTCACGCTGCGCGGGCTGCGGGGGGAGTACGAAGACCTCTTCCTGCCTCTCTACGGCGCCCACCAGGCGCAGAACGCGGCGACGGCGCTGGCCGCGGTCGAGGCGTTCCTGGGAGACACCGTGCTCGCCGACGAGCTCGTGCGCGACGCCTTCGCCAAGGTCGACTCGCCGGGGCGGCTGGAGATCATGCGGTCGTCCCCGACGGTCCTGCTGGACGCCGCCCACAACCCGGCCGGTGCCGAGGCGACGGTCGCCGCGCTCGAGGACTCCTTCTCGTTCTCCGGCGTCGTCGGCGTCATCGGGGTGATGGGCGACAAGGACGTCGAGGGCCTGCTCGCCGCCTTCGAGCCCGTGCTGGAGCACCTCGTCGTCACCCAGAACTCCACCGAGCGTGCCCTCCCGGCCATCGAGCTCGCCAAGATCGCCGTCGACCTCTACGGCGAGGAGCGGGTCTCGGTCGTGCCGCGTCTGGCCGACGCCATCGACGCCGCGATCGGCCTGTCGGAGTCCTCCGGCGGCGGCTCGATCTCCGAGGGCGCGGTGCTGGTGACCGGCTCCGTGGTGACCGCCGGAGAGGCGCGTACGCTGCTGGGCTCGCGTGGCCCGGCCGCCCGGTCGGCCGCGACCGCCCGGGTCGTGCCGACCGCCGACCCCGAGCTGGAGGCCTACCTGGAGGCGGACGCAGATGGCGAGTGAGCGGGAGAAGTCGCCGCGGCGCGGGATGTGCGCCGCGATCGTCTCGATGGAGGGACTCGCGGTCGCGCTGGCCGCGCCCGTGATGATCTCGATCGGCGGGGTCTCCGCCGGGTTGGCGCTCCCGCTGGGCCTCGGGTTCTTCGTGGCCTGCATCGTGGTGGCCGGCCTGCTGCGCCGCCCCTGGGCCTACTGGCTCGGCTGGGCGCTGCAGGTCGTCGCGATCGGGATGGGCTTCCTGATCTCGATCATGTTCGTCGTCGGCGTGATCTTCGCGGTCCTGTGGGGCATGGCCGACATCCTCGGTCGCAAGATCGAGCGCGAGCGGGCCGCGGCCTTCGAGGCGTTCGACCGGATCGCCGCCGAGGACAGCGCTGAGGACGACGCTGCGGAAGTGGCCGGCGAAGAGGCCGAGCCCAGGTAGGTTGGCTGCCGTGGAGGAGCGCGACGAGCTTCAGATGGCGACCGACGACGAGACGGCGACCGACTGGGCACTGTGCCCGGCGTGCGGGAACGCACTGGTGCTGCGGCGGCCGCGGACGCGTACGGCCCACTACGCGCACAAGGCCGGGGAGTCGTGCCGGCTCGTCGGCGCGCAGCTGCGGCGTACCAGCTCCGGGTGGGCCGTCGGCGGTGGCGAGGACGACCCGGACAGCCTCGAGAACCTCTTCGACCTGATCGAGGACGACGCACCGGGCCGCTAGCGCGCGAGGGCCCCGGTGAGCGCTGCGAGCGCCTGATCGAGCTCCGCGTCGGTCACGCCGCCGAACCCGATCACCAGGCCGGTCAGGCCGCTGGAGCGCGCGTAGGTGGAGAGCAGGTTGATCTCGAAGCCGGCGGTTCGGGCGGCGTCACGGGCTCTGCGCGCATCCGTCTCGGGCAGCAGCCAGGTGGAGTACATCCCGGCGAGCGGGCCGGCGAGGGTGGCATACGGGCTCATCGCCTCCGCCACCCGCGGGGCGCGTTCGGCGTAGACGCGGCGGGCGGAGCGTACGGCCCTGTCCAGCCAGCCGTCGCGGAGCAGCGTCAGCAGGGCGCGCTGCGAGGGCCAGGCGGCGCCGGCGTGGGTGATGGTGCGGCGGCGCACGATCAGCTCGTGCAGGTCGGGCGGCGCGACCAGCCAGCCGAGACGAAGCGTCGGGATCACGGACTTCGCCGCGGTGCCGAGATAGACCACGCGGCCGCGGTCCAGCGTCGCCATCGCGGGCACCGGCGCGACGTCGTAGCGGAACTCCGAGTCGTAGTCGTCCTCGATCACCACCGCGTCCGCCCGTCGAGCGGCCTCGAGGAGAGCCAGCCGGTCGGCCGCCGGCATGACGCGTCCCAGCGGGTGCTGGTGCGCCGGAGTGACGTACGCCGCGACCGCCGGCCCCAGGTCGGCGACCCGGTCCACTGCCGGCAGGTCGATGACCTCGCGACCGTAGGTGAGCACCGTCTCGGCCGCCGCCCGGTACCCCGGATCCTCCACGGCGACCGGCCCATGGCGCAGCTCCGGCAGGAGCGCGCGGAGCCCGTCGGTGGTGCCCGCGGTCACGATGATCTCGTCGGGGTCGAGGTCCAGGCCGCGGGTGCGTCCGAGCCTCGCCGCCAGCGCCTCGCGCAGCTCGAGCACCCCGCGCGGATCGTCGTAGCCACGCGGGGGAGTGGCCACCGAGACCTCCCGCCACGCCCGCCGCCATCCCGGCTCCAACCGCGGGTCGAAGAACGGTGTGCCCGTATCCAGCCGAGACGACCGGAGCGAGGTCGAGCGGCGAGCTTGCTCGTCCGCTCGTGCCGAGCGAGGGAGTGACCGCGCGGAGCGCGGAGACGTCACCCCCGTCGGCCGAGACGTCACCCCCGTCGGCCGAGACGTCGCCCGCGTCGGCCGAGGCGTCACGCCCGTCGGCCGAGACGTCACGCCCGTCGGGCGGGTCGCGGTGACGTACGTCCCGGATCCGCGGCGGGCCTCGAGCCAGCCCTCGGCGGTGAGCTGGTCGTAGGCCTGCTCAGTCACCGCCCGCGAGACGCCCAGGTCTGCCGCGAGCGCACGGCTCGAGGGCAGCCGGTCGCCGGTCCCCAGGGTGCCGGCGAGGACCAGGGCGCGCACCTGGGCGGCGAGCTGGGCGGGGAGCGGCTCGCCGGAGGTGCGGTCGAGGGTCACGGGAAGCATCGGTCGAATGGCCTGTCGGAGTAGGTCAGAATTGGCCCGTGCGTGCAGGCCACTTCGCTACCAGGATGGTGCCATGAGCACGATGTTGTCACCCACCCCACGCACCCGGATCAGCCGCGGGAAGAACCGCGCCGTCCCCGACCGCGAGCGCCTGCACGCATTCCTCGGCGAGGCGCTCATCGCGCACCTGGGCGTCACCGTCGGGTCGGGCGAGGAGGCCCACCCGGTCGTCCTGCCCACCGCGTACGGCTTCGATCTCGACGGCCCGGACGCAGGCGGGTCGCTCTACCTGCACGGCTCGGTGGCCGCCGGCTGGCTCGCGCGGGCGCTGGAGCGCGACGTGTGCGTCACGATCACCGAGCTCGACGGTCTGGTCGCGGCGCGGAGCGGGTTCCACCACTCGATGAACTACCGCTCGGCCGTGGTCATCGGCCGCGCCCGCCTGGTCGAGGACCCGGAGGAGCGCGAGCGCGCCCTCGCCCTGGTCGTCGATCAGATGATCCCCGGGCGCTGGGAGACCCTGCGTCCGGCCACCCGCAAGGAGCTCGCCGCAACCGCCGTACTCGCCCTCCCGCTCGCCGAGGCGTCGATGAAGGCGCGCGCCGAGGGCCCGGTCGACGACCCCGCCGACATCGACTCCGGAACCTGGGCCGGCGTGATCCCGATCCACCGAGTCGCTGGCACCCCGGTAACGGCCGACGACGCGGACAGCGCGCCCCCTGCAGACGTCGTACGCCGCGCCGCCCAGCTGGGCGCCGAGGTGGGATAGTCCGGGGAGTTTCCGTCCGTTACCGGCTGGTAGACCGACGGAAACTCCCTGGACTACCGGGCGAGCGAGGTGGATCGCCAGAACAACCAGCCCGAAGCCGCGAACATCGCCGCGTACATCGCGCTGATCATCACGACGTCCCGGGCGCCGTCGAAGTCGTCATGGAGCCCGGCGATGATCGCGATCAGGCCGACGACCAGGGTGGCGACGGCGGCGGCGCCGTCGGAGAGCGCCATCCCGCGGGGCCGGAACCGGAACACGAGCGCACCGAGGACGACGATGCCGATCGGGGCGAGGTACATCATGTCTGCGCGCCCGCCGTCGCCGATGATCCCGAGCGCGCCGGCGCCGAGGACGAGGAGGATCGCGGTCCCAGCGGTGGCGATCCCGCCGAGCACGTACAGGTTCTTGGAGGTCATGCTCCGAACCTAGGACGCGGAGCCGGGAGGATGCGGGGAGGAGATGTGCAGGTCTCGTGCAGATCTCCTCCCCGGCCACCGCCTAGGAGAGCCCGGCGCGCCGCAGCGCGTCGGCCATCGCGCTGTTGGCCGGAGCGGACGAGCCGCGCCCGCCACCCTGGCCACCACGGTTGCCGCCGGGGCGCCCGCCGCCGCTCTTGCCGCCGCCCTTGGGTCCGCCCTTGCCCTGGCCACGCTGGCCACCGCCGGGGCGACCCGAGCGGCCGGACTCGCCCTTGGCGGGAGCATCCGCGGGAGCGTCGTCGTTGAGCCGGAGCGTGAGCGAGATCCGCTTGCGGGCCTCGTCGACCTCCAGGACCTTGACGCGGACCACGTCACCGGAGCGGACCACGTCGCGCGGGTCCTCGACGAACTTGTCCGACATCGCGGAGATGTGGACCAGGCCGTCCTGGTGGACGCCGATGTCGACGAAGGCGCCGAAGGCGGCCACGTTGGTGACGGTGCCCTCCAGGACCATGCCGGGACGCAGGTCGGCGATCACGTGCACCGACTCGGAGAAGGTCGCCGTACGGAACTCCGGCCGCGGGTCGCGTCCGGGCTTCTCGAGCTCGGCGAGGATGTCGGTGACCGTCGGCAGACCGAACTTCTCGTCGACGAACTCCGACGGCTTCAGCGACTTCAGCGCAGAGGTGTTGCCGATCAGCGACCCGATGTCCGCCGACGCCTTGTCCAGGATGCGGTTGACCACCGGATAGGCCTCCGGGTGCACGCCGGACATGTCGAGCGGGTCGTCGCCGCCGCGGATCCGGAGGAACCCGGCCGCCTGCTCGAACGCCTTCGGGCCGAGCCGCGCCACCTTGGTGAGCTCGCGGCGGGTGCGGAAGGGCCCGTTGGCGTCCCGGTGCGCGACGATCGCCGAAGCCAGCGACTCGGTGATCCCCGAGACCCGGCGCAGCAGGGGAGCCGAGGCGGTGTTGAGGTCGACGCCGACGCCGTTCACGCAGTCCTCGACGACGGCGTCCAGGGACTTGGAGAGGCCGTATTCGGGCAGGTCGTGCTGGTACTGCCCGACGCCGATCGACTTCGGCTCGATCTTCACCAGCTCGGCCAGCGGGTCCTGAAGACGGCGCGCGATCGACACGGCCCCACGCAGGGACACGTCGAGATCAGGTAGCTCGGCGGAGGCGTAGGCCGAGGCGGAGTAGACCGAGGCGCCCGCCTCGGAGACCATCACCTTGGTCATCTTCAGGTCCGGCAGCAGCTTGAGCAGGTCGGCGGCGAGCTTGTCGGTCTCGCGCGAGGCGGTGCCGTTGCCGATCGCGATCAGGTCGACCTTGTGCTTCGTGCACAGCTTCGCCAGCGTCGCCAGCGATCCGTCCCAGTCACGCCGCGGCTCGTGCGGGTAGACCGTCGAGGTGTCGACCACCTTGCCGGTCGCGTCCACGACGGCCACCTTCACGCCCGTCCGGATGCCGGGGTCGAGGCCCATCGTCGCCCGGGTGCCGGCCGGCGCGGCCAGCAGCAGGTCGCGCAGGTTGTCGGCGAAGACCGCGATCGCGGACTCCTCGGCGGCGGTGCGGATCCGGGTGCGCATGTCGAGCTCGAGGCGGAAGAGGATCCGCGTACGCCACGCCCACCGCACCGTCTCGGCCAGCCACTTGTCCGCCGGCCGGCCGGAGTCGGTGATCCCGAAACGGGAAGCGATCGAGCGCTCGTAGTCGGTCACCTCGCCCGGCTCCGGCTCCTCGGCGTACGGGGAGAGGGTGACGTCGAGCACCTCCTCCTTCTCCGCGCGCAGGACGGCCAGTGTGCGGTGCGAGGGCAGCGAGGCGTACGCCTCCGAGAACTCGAAGTAGTCGGAGAACTTCGCCGCGGCGGGGTCGTTCTCGCGCCCCTCGCGGACGCGGGTCACCAGACGGCCCTGCTTCCACATCCGCTCCCGCAGCGTGCCGATCAGGTCGGCGTCCTCACCGAACCGCTCGACCAGGATCGCGCGAGCGCCGTCGAGCGCGGCCTTCACGTCGGGGACGTTCTCGCCGAGGAAGCCCTCGGCCACCACGTTCGGGTCCTGCGACGGGTCACCGAGCAGCCCGTCGGCCAGCGGCTCGAGGCCGTTCTCGCGGGCGATCATCGCCTTGGTGCGCCGCTTCGGCTTGAACGGCAGGTAGATGTCCTCCAGCCGCGCCTTGGTGTCGGCGGCGAGGATCGAGGCCTGCAGCTCGGGGGTGAGCTTGTCCTGCTTCGCGATCTCGGCGAGCACGGCCGCACGCCGCTCCTCCAGGTCGCGCAGGTAGCCGAGACGCTCCTCCAACGTACGCAGCTGGGCGTCGTCGAGGCCGCCGGTCACCTCCTTGCGGTAGCGCGCGATGAACGGCACCGTCGAGCCCTCGTCGAGCAGGGCGACCGCTGCGGTCACCTGCGCCGGGCGCACCCCGAGATCTTCGGCGATGCGGGCCGGGATGGCGGCCATCGAGTCTGCGAGCGTCGGAGCTGATGGGGTTGTCGTCACGGAGCGCCATCCTGCCGCATCCCACCGACATGGTCTCAACGTGGCTCGACGGCGACGGGCCCGAACGTGCCCGGACCGGCCCGCCCCGATACGCTCGCCCCCATGACGCAGCGCACGTTCGTGATCCTGAAGCCCGACGCCGTCCGCCGGGGCCTGGTGGGGGAGATCCTGTCCCGCTACGAGGCCAAGGGCCTCTCGATCGTGAAACTGGAGCACCGCACCATCGACGCGGGCATGGCCGACGAGCACTACGCCGAGCACGTCGAGCAGCCGTGGTACCCGCCGCTGCGTGACTTCGTCACCTCCGGACCGCTCGTCGCCGCCGTCCTCGAGGGTGACGAGGCGATCGAGGTCGTCCGCGCGCTCAACGGCGCCACCGACGGCCGCAAGGCCGCCCCGGGCACCATCCGCGGCGACTTCTCCCTCTCCAACCGCGAGAACCTCGTCCACGGCTCCGACTCCCCCGAGTCGGCCGACCGCGAGATCAAGCTCTGGTTCGGCGCCTGAACCGCCCGAGGAAGTGAACGATCGCGCCGGTGAATCCACCGGCGCGATCTCTCGTTCCACCGGTCTCTCGACGGTGTCCGGAACCAGGTATCCCCGGCTTCGGCGGCGTGGATGCACCCCGTATCGTTGCGGTTTCGGCGAGCCTCTCCGGTTTGGGGCTCGGACCTTCGTAGCCTCGTCGGCAGGCCCGCATCCTGCAGCACAGATCCCCGACGCGGCGCCCCGGGAACGCGAGGACGTATGGCGAGCATCATTGGACGTGACATGGCGGTGGACCTCGGCACCGCAAACACACTCGTCTACGTCCGCGGCAAGGGTGTCCTTGTCGATGAGCCGAGTGTGGTCGCGCTCAACAAGAACACCGGCGAGATGGTCGCCGTCGGCCATGAGGCCAAGAAGATGCTGGGACGTACGCCTGACGACATCGTCGCGCTGCGACCGCTGAAGGACGGCGTGATCGCCGACTTCGAGGCGACCGAGCAGATGCTCCGCTACTTCATCCATCAGGTCCACCGCCGCCGCTACTTCGCCAAGCCGCGGATGGTCATCTGCGTCCCGTCCGGGATCACCGCGGTCGAGATCCGCGCGGTGAAGGAGGCCGGCTACCAGTCCGGCGCCCGGATGGTGAACATCATCGAGGAGCCGATGGCGGCCGCGATCGGCGCCGGGCTCCCGGTGCACCTGCCGACCGGCAACATGGTCGTCGACATCGGCGGCGGCACCACCGAGGTCGCGGTCATCAGCCTCGGCGGCATCGTCACCTCGCAGTCGATCAGGACCGCCGGCCACCAGCTCGACAACGCGATCATGACCTGGCTGAAGAAGGAGCACGCGCTGCTCCTGGGCGAGCGCACCGCCGAGGAGGTCAAGATGACCCTCGGGTCGGTCTGGCCGCTGCCCAACGAGCCCGAGGCCGAGATCAGGGGCCGCGACCTGGTCAGCGGCCTGCCGCGCACCGTGACCGTCTCGAGCGCGGAGGTGCGCAAGGCGATCGAGGAGCCGCTGCACGACATCTTTGACGCGGTCCGCTCCACCCTCGACCAGACGCCGCCCGAGCTGGCCGGCGACATCATGGACCGCGGCATCGTGCTGACCGGCGGTGGTGCCCTCCTGCGCGGGCTCGACGAGCGCCTGCGCCACGAGACCGGCATGCCCGTCCACGTCGCCGAGTCCCCGCTGACCTCGGTCGCGATGGGCGCCGGCCGCTGCGTCGAGGACTACGACGTGCTCCGCCCCGTCCTGGTGAACGAGAACAGGAGATGGTGACGTGTCGTTGCTGAGCCCCCGCCCCAGCGAACGTCTGCGCAAAGGGCTGGAACAACGCAAAGGCCCCAAACCCGTGGTCCGTACGCCGCGGGAGAGGCTCAACCGCCGCGGCAGCCTCGAGACGAAGGCCGGCGGCGGTGGGCCGAAGCGCTCCTGGCTGATCGCGCTCATCCTGTGCTGCGCGACACTGGCCACGCTCGACCAGACCCCCGTCCTGGAGCCGGCCCGCGCCGCGGTCGGCGAGGTGATCTCCCCGCTGGAGACCGGCGCGGCGATGGTGGCCCGCCCGTTCACCGACATCCCGGAGTGGTTCGACACCCGCGACGAGCTGCGCGACCGGGTCGCGAAGCTCGAGGCCGAGAACTCCACGCTGCGCCGCCAGGTCGAGGTCACCGACTACGGCCGCGCCAAGCTCGCCGAGTACGAGTCGATCACCCGCGCCGCCGAGGACCTCGGCTACGCCATGGTGCCGGCGCGGGTCACCGCCTACGGCCCCGCCCAGACCTTCAACCGCACCGTCACCATCGACGCCGGCAGCGCCGCCGGGATCAGGTCCGACATGTCGGTCGTGACCGGCGACGGCCTGGTCGGCCGGGTGCTGCGGGTCACCAAGACCTCGGCGACGGTCCTGCTGATCGTCGATGCCGCCTCGGTCGTCGGCGGACGCGTCGGCGGTGACGACCGCAGCGGCAAGAAGTCCGGTCAGGTCGGCATGGTCCGGGGCTCCGGCGCGATCGCCGGAGGCGCCAACGCCGGTCTACTGACCCTCGACCTCGTCGACCAGACCACCACCCCCCTCAAGGGCGACACGGTCATCACCTGGGGTGACGGCCGGGCCGCTCCGTACGTCTCCGGGCTGCCGATCGGCGAGGTGACCGACAGCTTCGAGAGCGTGCGTGACTCCTCGCAGACGGTCCGGATCAAGCCGTACGTCGACTTCGGCTCGCTCGACGTCGTCGGTGTGGTGGTGCCGGGCGACACCATGAGCGACCGCGCCGTCGTCACACCGGAAGGAGAGCTGCGATGAGCGAGATGGAAGGCCGTGCCTCCGGGGCCGCTCCGGTGCTGCGCAACGTCCTGGTCGGCATGCTGGTCGTCATCGCCGTCGTCCTCCAGCTGAGCGTCGCGCCGGCCTTCGCCATCCGCGGGATCACCCCCGACCTGGCGCTCCTGGTCGTCCTCGCGGTCGCGCTCACCCGTGGCGGGCAGGCCGGCCTGGTGACCGGGTTCGCCGCCGGCGTACTCCTCGATCTGGCCCCGCCCGCCGACCACACCGCGGGCCGCTGGGCATTGGCCCTCCTGATCGTCGGCTACGTCGCCGGCCGCGTCCGCGAAGGCAGCATCGGCGAGGGCAGCATCCACGGTGGTCTGGGCCGTCCCAACGCGATGACCGTGATGGCCACAGTGGCCACCTGCGCGTTCATCGGCGTCAGCATCTTCGCGGTCAGCGGCCTGATCCTCGGCGAGGCGCCGCTGACGCTGCTGCCGACCGTGGCGATCAGCGTGGGCTACGACCTGCTGCTGGCGCCGTTGCTGATCCCAGCCCTGCTGTGGCTGATCGGCAAGGGAGACATCTGAGATGGCGGCGAGTCGACTCTCCACGGCGCAGGTCAGCCGGCTGCGGCTGATCGTGATCCAGGCGCTCGTCTTCTCGCTGCTGGCCACGCTCGGGGTCAGGCTCTTCTACCTGCAGGTTCGCCACGGCGACGCCTATCAGGCCGCCGCGGCCTCGCAGTCCAAGCGCGAGATCGTGCGCCAGCCGGTGCGCGGCATCATCGTCGACGCCCAGGGCCGGCCGATGGTGACCAACCGCTCCGCCTGGGTGGTCAGCCTCGACCAGGGCGTGCTCGACGGGCTCGACGACGACGACAGGAAGACGCTGATGGCCCGCGTCGCCAAGGCCGTCGACGTGTCGCCGAAGAAGCAGAACGAGGCGATCGCCAACTGGTCCGGCACCCGCTACCAGCCGGTCCCGATCGCCACCGACGTCTCCGAGTCGACCGCGCTGCGCATCCTCGAGCA
Organism: Nocardioides sp. NPDC000445; assembly: GCF_040300245.1. Taxonomy (NCBI): domain Bacteria; kingdom Bacillati; phylum Actinomycetota; class Actinomycetes; order Propionibacteriales; family Nocardioidaceae; genus Nocardioides; species Nocardioides sp. NPDC000445. The sequence continues at coordinate 119,082 of NZ_JBEPDH010000010.1, forward strand.
GCCGGAGGACTTCCCCGGGGTGGTCGCGGAGAAGCAGACGCTGCGCTCCTACCCGAGCCCCTTCGGCATCAACGCCGCCGGCGTGCTCGGCTATCTCTCCCCGATCACCGAGGACGAGAACGACAACGCCAAGGAGCGCGGCGACGAGTCGCTCAACATCACCTCGATGGTCGGTCGCTCCGGTGTCGAGAAGGAGTACGACCAGTGGCTGCGCGGGATGCCCGGCTACGACACCGTCACCGTCGACTCGCTCGGCCGAGAGATCGGGCGCGGCGACTCGGTCGCCTCCCAGCCCGGCGACACGCTGGTGACCAGCATCGACGCCAAGGTGCAGGGCCGTGCCGAGAAGCTGCTCGCCGAGTCGATCGAGACCGCGCGCAACACCTTCGACAAGATCTCCGGCCGCAACTTCGAGGCCGACTCCGGCTCGGTCGTGGTCATGGAGGCGCAGACCGGTCGACTGGTCGCGATGGCCAACCAGCCGACGTACGACCCCGAGGAATGGGTCGGCGGGATCACCCAGAAGCAGCTCGACAGGCTCTACTCCGAGAAGGCGGGCTACCCGCTGTTGCCACGGGCGACGCAGGGTCAGTTCGCGCCGGGTTCGACGTGGAAGCCGTTCATGACGGTCGGCGCGCTCAACAACGGCTACAGCCGCGACACCTTGCTCAACTGCTCGAGCGGGCTCCAGGTCGGCAACCGGGTGTTCAAGAACTACGAGTCGGGGGCATACGGCTACATCGACTTCGCCAAGGCGCTCCAGGTCTCCTGCAACACGTTCTTCTACCAGGTCGGGGTCCACTACTGGCAGAAGTACGGATCCAACCCCGCCGACGTCAACGCCAAGGACCCACTGGTGGAGACCGCCAAGGCCTTTGGCTTCGGCAAGCGCACCGGCATCGACCTGCCGGGGGAGTCGACGGGCCGGATCGCGGACCGGAAGTGGAAGGCCGAGTACTACCAGGCCATGAAGGGCTACTACTGCCGGATGGACGAGAAGAAGAACGCCCCTACCGACTTCCTGCAGCTCTTCGCCCACGAGTTCTGCATCGAGGGCAACTACTACCGCACCGGCGACGCGGTGAACTTCTCCATCGGCCAGGGCGACACGATGGTCACCCCGATCCAGCTCGCTCGGGCCTACGCATCCCTGGCCAACGGCGGCACCCTGTACGAGCCCAGGATCGGGAAGGCGGTCGTCAGCGGCGACGGGACGGTGGTCGAGAAGATCGATCCCAAGGTCGCCGGCAAGGTGAAGATGTCGGCCAAGAGCATCGACTACGTCAACGAGGCGCTGCTCGGCACTCCCCAGTCGGGCTCCCTGGCCTGGAAGTTCGGCGGGTTCCCCCTCGACGAGGTGAAGGTGCGCGGCAAGACCGGCACCGCCGAGGTCACCGGCAAGCAGACGACCGGCTGGGTCGCGACGTACAACAAGAAGTACGTCGTCATCATGACGATCTCCCAGGGTGGCACCGGCTCGGGCTCGGTGGGCGATGCCGTACGCAAGCTGTGGGAGTCGCTCTACGGCATCGAGGAGGGCGGCGCCGAGGTGCGGCCCGACAAGGCCGCGATCCGGGGCATCGACCCACCCAGGAATCTGCCCGCGTTCGGCGCCGACGGCTCGATCGTCGCCCCGAAGGACTGAGGGGTTGAGGGGCAGAGCATGAAGAACGACGTGATGGCCTTCGTACGCCGCATCGACCTGGTCCTCCTGGGCGCGGTGCTGGTCCTGGTGTCGCTCTCGGTGCTGCTGGTCTGGTCCGCGACCATCCACCGGGACGCGATCACCGGTGGCGACACCACCGCCTACCTGCGCAAACAGGCGATCAACGTGGCCGCCGGGCTGGTGCTGATGGTGGGCGTGGTCGCCACCAACCACCGCTGGGTCCGGCTCCTGTCGCCGGTGGTCTACCTGGGCGCGGTTGTGGGGCTGGTGCTCGTGCTGGTGATGGGCTCCACGGTCAACGGGTCGAAGTCGTGGGTGAACCTCGGGCCGGTGCAGGTCCAGCCCTCGGAGCTGGCCAAGCTGGCCGTCGTCATCGCGATGGCGCTGGTCCTCGCCGAGCGCAGCGAGGGCCGCTGGCGGGCACGGGTGTCGCTGGGCGACGTGGTCGCGATGATCCTGGTCGCGGCGGTGCCGATCGTCCTGGTCCTGCTGCAGCCCGACCTCGGCACCACGCTGGTGCTCGGTGTGACGGTCTTCTGCGTGCTCGCGGCCGCGGGAACACCGCGGCGATGGCTCGCACTGCTGGCGTTGACCGGCGTGGCGGGTGCGACGACGGTGGTCGCGACCGGGGTGCTGAAGCAGTACCAGATCAACCGGTTCATGGCGTTCACCGATCCGTCGCTGGATCCTCGCGGGGCCGGCTACAACGTCCAGCAGGCGCGGATCGCGATCGGCGACGGCGGGATCTTCGGGCAGGGTCTGTTCCAGGGCTCGCAGGCCCGCGCGGGCTTCGTCCCCGAGCAGCACACCGACTTCATCTTCACGGTCGTGGGGGAGGAGCTCGGGCTGGTCGGCTCGCTGCTGGTGATCGGGCTGATCGGTGTCGTCCTGTGGCGCGGACTACGGATCGCGGCGCGTACCGACGACCTCTTCGGGCGGGTGGCGGCGGCCGGGATCGTGTGCTGGCTCGGCATCCAGAGCTTCCAGAACATCGGCATGTGCCTGGGCATCATGCCGGTCACCGGGGTCCCGCTGCCCCTGGTTTCCTACGGTGGTTCCTCGATGATCGCGGCGCTGCTGGCGGTGGGTCTGCTGCTCGGCATCTCGGCCCGTTCGCGGCGCACCGGTCTGGACCGGTCCGGACCACTTCAGGACCTCCGCTCGCGTGATCGCCTGCAGGTTGCTGCAGTGCGAAAAGATGTCGCGTTTCATCGAAATTAAACTCGATTACGTTCCCTCCCGGTTGCCCTACAGGGCATCTGTTACCCCTTGCAGCCCTCATCCCGAGGCTGCTTGACGACGGGAGCAGTAATCGTGAACCGACCCCACAGAATCCAGCGCCTCGGCGCACTGGCAGCAGCGACGGTCACCGCCGTCGGTGCGGCCACCACCATCCTGGCCATGTCCGGTCCCGCCGGCGCAGCCGACAGTCCGGCACCGCTGATCGGTGCCGAGAAGTCGACGGCCATCGACAACTCCTACATCGTCGTGATGAAGGGCAACGGCGCGGCGGCCAAGGCCAACGCCGCCGACGCCCGGGCGCTCGCCAAGGAGAAGGGTGGCTCGGTGAAGTACGCCTACGACAAGGCGATCACCGGATTCTCCGCCACGCTCGACTCCGATGCGCTCGACGCGCTCCGCAGCAACCCCGATGTCGACTACATCGAGGCCAACCAGGTCGTGAAGGCCAGCGGTGACCAGGCCAACCCGACCTGGGGGCTCAACCGGATCGACCAGCGCAACCTGCCGCTGAACTCGAACTACCACTACGACTACACCGGCTCCGGTGTGAAGGCGTACATCATCGACACCGGCATCCGCTCCGCGCACGCGGACTTCGGTGGCCGGGTGACCTCCGGCTACACCGCCATCGGGTCCAGCACCGAGGACGAGAACGGCCACGGCACCCACGTCGCCGGCACCGTCGGCGGGTCGACGTACGGTGTCGCCAAGAACGTCACCCTCGTGCCCGTCCGCGTCCTCGACGCCTCCGGGTCCGGCACGACCGCCGGCGTGATCGCGGGTGTGAACTGGGTGACCTCCAACCACACCTCCGGTCCGGCGGTCGCCAACATGTCGCTCGGTGGTGGGGTGTCCTCGACCCTCGACTCCGCGGTCTCCAGCTCGATGGCGGACGGCGTCACCTACGCCGTGGCCGCGGGCAACGACTCCGGTGCGAACGCGTGCAACGGCTCGCCCGCCCGGGTGGCCGGAGCCCTGACCGTCGGCTCGACGACCAACACCGACGCCCGGTCGAGCTTCTCCAACATCGGCTCGTGCGTCGACCTGTTCGCCCCGGGCTCCTCGATCACCTCGGCGTGGCACACCTCCAACACGGCGACCAACACGATCTCCGGTACGTCGATGGCGACCCCGCACGTCGCCGGAGTGGCAGCGCTCTACCTGCAGGCGAACCCGACGGCATCGGCCTCCGCCGTCGCCTCGGCGATCAACGCCAACGCCACCACCGGCGTGGTCACCTCGCCCGGGACCGGTTCACCCAACCGCCTGCTGTACTCGCTGTGGAGCGGTGGCACCGACCCGACGGACCCGCCGACCACGGGCAACCTGCTGACCAACCCGGGCTTCGAGTCGGGCGCGACCGGCTGGACCGCCTCCTCCGGCGTGATCGACAACTCGAGCGGCGCGCCGGCGCGTACGGGCTCCTACAAGGCGTGGCTGAACGGCTATGGCACCGCCCGCACCGACACGCTGTCGCAGTCGGTCACCCTGCCCACGACCGGCAAGACCCTGTCGTTCTACCTGCGGGTGATCACCAACGAGACGACCACCTCGACGGCTTACGACAAGCTGACCGTCAAGGTCGGGTCGACGACGCTGGCGACGTACTCCAACCTGAACGCGAGCTCGTCGTACTCGTTGAAGTCGTTCTCGCTCGGGTCCTTCGCCGGCAGCACCGTCACGCTGACGTTCACCGGCACCGAGGACTCCTCGCTCGGGACCAGCTTCCTGATCGACGACACCTCCATCGCCTGATCTCGGGCGTACATCTGAAGGCCTGACCTGAGGCCTGACCACGCCGGGTCGCTCGCGTAACGCGGGCGGCTCGGTGTGTTGGGTTACAGACCATTTTTCCCACCTTGTTTATGCCCTGTTTATAGGCGTTCACCTTTGGTATCTGCACGTTGCTGCAATGCGAAGAGTTGGGTCGTTACGGGTCCTACGTAACGTGATTACGTGGTTGACCGAACGCTTCGGGTTGCGGCCGTAGGGAGGGCGCAGGGCGTTCGGCCGGCACGTGCGACGTCTGCGCGTGGGACCACCTACAGGCGGTTCCCAAGTCCGGTGCAATGAATGGTTGTGGCCCCATCGGGCCGCACGATGACGGGAGTCAGTTCGTGAACCGAACCATCAAGAACCGGGCCTTCAAGGCGCCGGCAGTCATCTCCGCCGTAGCTGTGGGAGCAGCAGCCTCGGCGATCGCCTTCACCGTCCCGGCAGGTGCCGCGGACAGTCCGGCACCGCTGCGCGGCACGGACGCCTCGACCGCAATCGAGGGTGAGTACATCGTCGTGATGGAGAAGCAGGGTCGCAGCGACGTGGCCAGGTCCGAGGCCAAGTCGGTGCGCAGCGACGCCCGCGAGGCCGGTGGCGACGTACGGGAGGTCTTCAACACGGCGTTCAACGGCTTCTCGGCCTCGCTCGACAAGGACGCGCTCGAAGAGGTCCGCTCCAACCCGGACGTGGCCTACGTGCAGGCCAACCACCGCTACACCACCCAGGGCGACCAGGCGGACCCGACCTGGGGCCTGGACCGGGTCGACCAGGCCGCGCTGCCGCTCGACAAGAACTACCACTACGAGCAGACCGGTGCCGGCGTGACCGCCTACATCATCGACACCGGTGTCGCGACCGACCACTCGGAGTTCAGCGGCCGGATCGGTGAGGGCTTCGACGCGGTCGACGGCGACACCGACCCGACCGACGGCAACGGCCACGGCACCCACGTCGCGGGCACCGTCGCCGGCACCACCTACGGTCTGGCCAAGGAGGCGACGATCGTTCCGGTCCGCGTCCTCGACGACCAGGGCTCCGGCACCACCGAGGGCGTCGTCGCGGGCATCGAGTGGGTCACGGAGAACCACACCGACGGCCCGGCCGTCGCCAACATGTCGCTCGGCGGCGGCAACGACGCCGCTCTCGACGCGGCCGTCCAGGCCTCGATCGCCGACGGTGTGACGTACGCCGTCGCGGCCGGCAACGAGAGCTCCGACGCCTGCGGTTCCTCGCCGGCGGCCGTCCCGGAGGCGATCACCGTCGGTGCCACCGATGACACCGACGCCGCCGCGGACTTCTCCAACACCGGTGAGTGCCTCGACATCTTCGCCCCCGGCGTCGACATCACCTCGGCCTGGAACGACGGCGCGACCAACACCATCTCCGGTACGTCGATGGCGACCCCCCACGTCGCCGGCGCCGCCGCGCTCTTCCTCGAGGCGAACCCCTCGGCCACCCCGGCCGACGTCGCCACGGGCCTGACCGGCGCCGCCACCCCTGACGTGGTCACCAACCCGGGCACCGGTTCGCCGAACCTGCTGCTCACCACGCTGTTCTGAGCCAACGGCTCTGAGGTCAGGGTGTTGGGGCCGTCCGGGAGGGGCGGCCCCAACACCCATTTCCGCTCCGCTCGACTCGATGCCGTGTGAGACTCCAGCCTCGTGACTGATTCGATGAGCTGGCTCAGCTCCCGTCCTGTGTGGTTCGTGTGGCTGATGGTCCTCGGGGCATTCGTCGCTCCGCTCGTCACCTACCAGCTCGGGCAGCGTCATGCCCAGGCCCAGCCGGAGCCGGCGAATTGTGTGGCTGGAGATCCGGTCATCTCGTGCGAGCTCGATGACGGCTGGACCGTGGGTGTTCCCGCCGACGTGTTGTGGGGTGACTCCGCAGGCGTCGACGCGGACGGCCGACCGGCCTGTCTTCAACCCGGCGACCGTATTCGGACGACGCTCTGGGTGGTGCCGGTCGAGGTCGATGGCATGGAGTGGCGCCATGTCCTGCGTGTGGAGTGTTGAACCGCAACCGGTCGCGTCCCCGGCATTCTGTCCTCGCGACGCCAGGTTTGGTAGGGGAGTCAGGAGGCGGCGTACGCTTGGGGTTGATCGTTCCCGAGCTTTGAGGTGCCCATCGTGACCGTCGCCCAGAGCGACCTCGTTCCTGAGTCTGTCTTCCCTCGGCTGGAGCCGCGCCTGGCGCTGGTGTCCAAGCCGATCCAGTACGTCGGTGGGGAGCTCAACTCGACCGTCAAGAAGTGGGACGAGGTCGAGGTGCGGTGGGCGCTGATGTACCCCGACGCCTACGAGGTCGGCCTGCCCAACCAGGGTGTCCAGATCCTCTACGAGGTGCTCAACGAGCGTGACTGGATCGCCGCCGAGCGCACCTACGCCGTGTGGCCCGACCTCGAGAAGATCATGCGCGAGGGCGACGAGCACGGGCCGATCCCGCAGTTCACCGTCGACGCCCACCGTCCGGTGAAGGCGTTTGACGTGTTCGGGCTCTCGTTCTCGACCGAGCTCGGCTACACCAACATGCTCAACGCGCTCGACCTCGCCGGGATCCCGCTGCACGCGGTCGACCGCGGCGACGACGACCCGGTGGTGCTCGCCGGCGGCCACGCCGCGTTCAACCCGGAGCCGATCGCTGACTTCCTCGACGCTGCCGTGCTCGGCGACGGCGAGGAGGTCGTGCTCAAGATCTCCGAGGTCGTGCGTGAGTGGAAGAAGGACGGTCGCCCCGGCGGCCGCGACGAGCTGCTGCGGCGACTCGCCGTCTCCGGCGCCGTCTACGTCCCGAAGTTCTACGACGTGAACTACGCCGCCGACGGCCAGATCGAGGCAGTGGTCCCCAACCGCCCCGACATCCCGTGGCGGGTGCGCAAGCACACCCTGATGGACCTCGACGCCTGGCCCTACCCGCGCAACCCGCTGGTGCCGCTCGCCGAGACCGTCCACGAGCGGTTCTCCGTGGAGATCTTCCGCGGCTGCACCCGTGGCTGCCGCTTCTGCCAGGCCGGGATGATCACCCGCCCGGTGCGCGAGCGCTCGATCACCACCATCGGCGACATGGTCGAGAACGGGATCCGGAAGTCCGGTTTCGAGGAGGTCGGGCTCTTGTCCCTGTCCTCGGCCGACCACACCGAGATCGGTGACGTCGCGACCGGCCTGGCCGACCGCTACGAGGGCACCAACGTGTCGCTCTCGCTGCCGTCGACCCGTGTCGACGCCTTCAACATCACCCTGGCCAACGAGTTCTCCCGCAACGGCCGTCGCTCCGGCCTGACCTTCGCCCCCGAGGGTGGCTCGGAGCGGATGCGCAAGGTGATCAACAAGATGGTCACCGAGGAGGACCTGATCCGCACCGTCGGTGCGGCGTACTCCCACGGCTGGCGCCAGGTGAAGCTCTACTTCATGTGCGGCCTGCCGACCGAGACCGACGAGGACGTCCTCCAGATCGCCGAGCTGGCGAAGAAGGTCATCGCCAAGGGCCGCGAGGTCTCGGGCCGCAACGACATCCGCTGCACCGTCTCGATCGGTGGCTTCGTACCCAAGCCCCACACCCCCTTCCAGTGGGCCTCCCAGCTCGACCACGAGACCACCGACGAGCGGCTGCAGAAGCTGCGCGACGTCGTCCGTGCCGACAAGAAGTTCGGCCGCGCGATCGGTTTCCGCTACCACGACGGCAAGCCCGGCATCGTCGAGGGCCTGCTGTCCCGCGGCGACCGTCGGGTCGGCCGCATCATCGAGCACGTCTGGCGCGACGGCGGCCGTTTCGACGGTTGGAGCGAGCACTTCTCCTACGACCGCTGGATGACCGCCGCCGAGACCGGTCTCGCCGGAACCGGCGTCGACCTCGACTGGTACACCACCCGTGAGCGTGAGTACGACGAGATCCTCCCCTGGGACCACCTCGACTCCGGCCTCGACAAGGACTGGCTCTGGGCCGACTGGGAAGACGCCCTCGCCGTCGCCGACGGCGAGGACATCGAGGTCGAGGACTGCCGCTGGACCCCGTGCTACGACTGCGGCGTCTGCCCGGAGATGAACACCGACATCCAGATCGGCCCGACCGGCAAGAAGCTGCTGCCGCTCAGCGTGGTCTGAGTCGTACGACTCGTCTGGAGGCGTCACTTTCCCGCATGTGCACGGAAGTGGCAGGGACCGGCGCGACTTCAGCTGTCACTTCCCCTCACATGCGGGCCTTTGACGACCATTGCCCTCCTGGCGCGGAGGCTAGGGCATCGAACAGCCCGGTGTCCGTCTGAATGAGTCGGCGTACCTGATCTGGCTGACCGGTCAGCTGATGGCGGCGGTCGCCTCGATCTCGATGAGTACGTCGGGGCGGAAGAGGCCGGCGACCTGGACCAGCGAGCTGGCCGGCGGGTGCGCGAGGTCGACGAACTCGTCGCGCACCGACCGGATCAGCGGCAGCTCGGTCGTGGAGACGACGAAGTAGGTCAGCTTCACCACGTCCGCCCAGCTCGCGCCCGCAGCAGCCAGGGCCACGCCGAGGTTGACGAAGGTCTGCCGGGTCTGCGCTTCCCAGCCGTCGGCCACGGCGCCCTCGTCGGTGACGCCGACCTGGCCCGAGGTCACGACCAGGCGGGCGCCGGGGTCGGTGATCACCGCGTGGCTGTAGCCGGCGGGTGCGGGAAGGTCTTCGGGAGTCAGGAAATCCATCCGCTGAAGGTAGACCCGACTCGGTCCCTTTGGCGACCGGTTACCCGCCGCTCAGCCGACCGGGCGGACCCAGCGGCGCCACTCGGGCTGCGACTCGTAGCCCGAGCTCTTCCACAGCGACTGTCCCAGGTCGTTGCCCTCCAGGACCATCGCGTCGATCCGGCCCGCGCCGAGCGCCACGAGGCGGGTCTCGGCGTGGGCCAGGAGGCGGCGGGCCAGCCCCTGGCGGCGTACGTCGGGGTGGACCGCCAGCCGGTAGAGGTGGGCGCGCCAGCCGTCCCAGCCGGAGATCAACGAGCCGACGATGCGGCCCTCCTCGGTGACCGCGACCGTGCAGGCCTCCGGGTCGCGCGCGATCAGCGTCTCGACCTTCACCGCGGAGTCCGTCGGCCGCGAGTCGTTCTCCGCGGCCACCTCCCACAGCTCCAGAAGCGAGGGGACGTCAGCAACAACCGCTGGGCGCAACTCGATCACGGCGGGAAGTCTCCCACGCGCGCGCTCGACCACCGGTAGGTTGCCGCCATGTCGGACAACAGTGCACTGGGACGCAGATACCTCGAGCTCCTCGAGGCGCGGGACTGGGACGCCTGGACGGCGCTGCTGGCCACCGACGTCGTCTACGACATGCCGCAGACGCGCGAGCTGATCAAGGGGCGCGCGTCGTTCCTCGAGTTCAATCAGACCTACCCCGGAGAGTGGCACCTGACGCCGAAGGTGGTGATCGCCGACGACGAGCGCGCGGTGGTCTGGTTCGACTGGCGGATGGGCGACGAGTCGGGTGAGTCGCAGACGTTCCTCGAGATCGACGCCGGGCGGATCACACGTGTCACCGACTTCTGGCCGGAGGCGTACGACCCGCCCGAGCGGACCGTGTCGGTCGAGCGCTACTGACTCAGCAGTCCGCGGCGCCGCGCATGGCGAAGTCGATGCTGACGGCGTGGTGGTCGGAGAGGCCGGTGGGGGTGACGTTGCCGTCGCCGGCGGAGAGCCAGGAGTTGGGGAGCAGATAGTCGACGCGGCCGCCGCCGTCGTGGCTGGCACCGAGAGAGGCGCCGGCGTCGGACAGCGTGGCCAGGGCGGCGCCGAGGACGCTGGAGCCGTCGCCGGCGTTGAGGTCGCCGCCGAGGAGCTTGGCGCCGTCGTAGGCGTCCACCTTGGCCATGACCGCACCGATCTGGGCCTGCCGCAGCGAGTCGGAGGTGTGGTCGAGGTGGGTGTTGAAGACGACCAGTCGCTGGCCCTCGACCATGATGTTGGCCCGGAGCACGCCACGCTGCTCCTTGCCGTCGCGGTTGGGCAGGTGGGTGTTGCCGGACTCGGCGATGGGGAAGCGCGACAGGATCGCGGTGCCGTAGCCACCGCGGTCGGTGATGTAGTCGTTGGCACCGAAGACCGACTGCATACCCAGGTGCGAGGCGATGATCGCCGGCTGGTCGACGTTGCCGGAGCGGCGTCGGTTCTGGTCGACCTCCTGGAGGAGTACGACGTCGGCGCCCGAGGCCCGGATCACGCTCGCGATGCCGCCGAGCTCGCCGGGGGAGACCCGGCCGCCCTTGATGTTGAAGGTCATCACGGTCAGGTTGCGCGGGACCGCGCACGGGTCGATCTTCGGCTTCTTCGGGGCCTTGTCGATCGCCGGCGGCGCGTCCAGGGTCTTGAAGGTCGGCAGCGGCTTCGACGATGCAGAGGCGGAGGCCGACGGGCTGGCCTCGGGGTCGGGGCTCGGCGAGGAGGAGACGTCCGCGGAGGCCTGCCTGGAGTCGCTCAGCCGGGGCGCGAGGACGGTCAGGGCGGCGATGGCGCCGACCGTCAGAACCACCGCGAAGATCGGCAAAAGCTCCTTGAGGCGTACCGAGAACTTCCTGCTTCTGTGGTGGCTCACCGCGCGAGTCTCCCATTTTTGGTGCGCAAACCGTTACAGACCGTTCGCTTTCCATTCGCCGGATGGGTGATCGCGCCCCCGGACCGACATAATCGACCTCGTGCGTCAACAGCCCGAACAGCAGGCCCCGCCGGTCCAGCGCCTCCGCATCCGCTACGCCAAGCGCGGCCGGCTCCGGTTCACCAGCCACCGCGACTTCAGCCGCGCCTTCGAGCGCGCGGTGGCGCGGGCCCGGATCCCGGTGGCCTACTCCTCGGGCTTCAACCCGCACCCGCGGATCTCCTACGCCGGCGCCGCCCCGACGGGAGCGGCGAGCGAGGCCGAGTACGTCGAGCTGGGACTGCGCGAGACGGTCGACCCGGCCGCGACCAAGGCTGCTCTGGACGAGGTCATGCCCGACGGGCTCGACCTGATCGACGTCGTGGACACCGCCACCTCGCCCAAGGGTGCGCTGGCCGACCTGCTCACCGGCAGCGAGTGGATCATCGACCTGCCGACGGCACCGGAGGACGCCGCTGCGGCCGTCGAGGCGTTCCTCGGAGCCGACGAGGTCATCGTCTCCCGGATGACCAAGAAGGGCCTGCGCGAGTTCGATGCCCGGGGAGCGGTCGTACGCCTCAGCTCGGCGCCCCGCGAGACGACCGAAGCGAGGTCGAGCGGCGAGCTTGCTCGTCCGCTCGCGCCGAGCGAGGGAGTAACCGCGCGAAGCGCGGCGCGTGGCTCCCGGCTGGAGCTCCTGCTCAAGCACGGCACCCCGACCGTACGTCCCGACGACGTCGTCACTGGCCTGGAGCGCGTAGGCGGTCTGAAGGTCGGCCCCGAGCACGGTGGGCTGCCGCTGCTGACCCGGCTCAGCCAGGGAGTCTTCGACGAGGCTTCCGGCACGATCGGCGACCCGCTCCACTAACGTGCCTGGGGTGAGGCTCTGCCGATGAGAATGGTCACCGACCGTGAGCGCCGGGCGAGGCTGGCCCGCCGGCACGGACTCGCCCCCGCCCACAGGCACCCCGACGTCGCGGCCGCGACGCAGGCGATGACCGCCTGGCACGCGACCGAGGCCGCGACCGTCCACCTCGCCCTGCACGCGCGGGTCCACGACCTCGGCGTCGCGGACGTCGATCGGGCGCTCTACGAGGAGCGGTCGCTGGTCAAGCAGCTGGCGATGCGGCGTACGCTCTTCGCCTTCCCGCGCGACCTGCTGCCGGCCGCGCTGGGGAGCGCCTCGGCCCGGGTGGCCGCCCAGGAGGAGAAGAACCTTCACAAGTGGCTGACCGCCGGCGGGATTCACGAGGACCAGGACGGCTGGATCGAGAAGGCGTACGCGGCGACGCTGGCCGCGCTGGCCGACGGAGAGCCACGGACCACGACGCAGCTGCGCGAGCTGGTCCCGGAGCTCGACGCCCGCTTCCGGATGGGCTCGCCCTGCAAGAAGTGGGGCGGTGAGTTCGCGATCGGCCGCTGGGTGATCGGCACCCTCGCCGCGCAGGGCCGGCTGATGCGGGCGACCAACCTCGGCCACTGGCGGCTCAACAAGCCTGCCTGGACGCTGACCGAGTCGTGGCTCGACGAGGTGCCGGCCCCGCTCGCCTCTGCCGAGGGCTACGCCGAGCTCGTCCGCCGCTGGCTGTGGACCTTCGGTCCGGGCACCGAGGCCGACGTGGTCTGGTGGCTCGGGTCCACGAAGACGGCCGTACGGGCCGCGCTCGCCGCCGTCGGCGCCGCGGAGGTCGGGCTCGAGGGCGGTGGCACGGGATGGGTCCTTCCCGACGACCCGATCGCCACCTCTCCGGAGCCCGAGACCGAGCCGTGGGCCGCGCTGCTGCCCACGCTCGATCCCACCGTCATGGGGTGGAAGGAGCGCGGGTTCTATCTGGACGCCGAGGACGTGGCGTACCTCTTCGACTCCAACGGCAACGCCGGCAACACCGCCTGGTGGGACGGCCGGATCGTCGGCTGCTGGGTTCAGGACGCGGACGCGACGGTGCGGGTGATCCTCCGCCACGACATCGGCGCCGCGGGCCGGGCGGCGCTGGAGGCCGAGGCGGAGCGGTTGACCGCCTGGCTGGACGGTGTGGTGATCACCAACGTGTACGCCTCGCGGCAGATGAAGGACGCGCGGCTCCCCTAAGGACGACCGCTTCGCAAAGGAGAGCGTCAGACGTCGCGGCGGCGCAGCACCCAGGCGGAGCCAGCGACCAGCCCGACCGCCCAGATCAGGAGTACGCCGCCGAAGAGCCAGTCACCCTCGACGAGCGCGTACCCGGCCGGTGCCGGGGTGTAGTCGATCGCGGTCTCCAGCCAGGACCAGCCGAACCGCTGGGCGAGCAGCCCGAGCAGCTCCGGCATCAGCAGCAGAAGGAAGAGCACGAAGGAGAGCGCGCCGGCTGTGCGGCGGAACAGGCCGCCGAAACCGAGGCCGACGGTCGCGAGCAGTGCCAGGAACACGCCGAGCCGCAGGACGAGTGCGACGTCGTCGCCGGTGAGGTCGCCGAGCTCCCCGAGCCGGATCGCCGCGGCCAGCAGCCCGAGCCCCGCCACGGCCACCCCGGCCACCAGCACGCTCGCCGCCACGACCAGCGCCTTGGCGCTCAGCACCCGGGTCCGCGACGGCGTACACGCGAAGGTGACGGTGATCGAGCGCGACGCGAACTCCGCGGTGATCGCGAGGATGCCGAAGGCGGCGGCGAGGAACTGGACGAAGTACTGCGTCGACCCGATCACCGACGCCGTGGAGGCGACGGCCGACGGGTCGCCGTCGTCGGCCTGGAGCAGCGAGGTCAGCAGCATGATCGCGGTGGCGCCGCCGAGGAACCAGAGCGAGGAGCGTACGGTCCGGATCTTGAGCCACTCCGAGCTCACCACCCGGGCGAGGGCGCTCATGCGGCACCTCCGGCGGAGTACTCGACGGCATCCGCGGTCAGCTTCACGTAGGACTCCTCGAGGGTCGGTTCGACGGGTTCGAGCAGGTGCAGGAGCACCCCGGCGCGATGGGCGAGCGTGCCGACCTCCGCGGTGGACAGCACCGCGACGGTCAGCTCGTTCTCGCCGTTCCAGGTGACCTCCTGACCGGCCAGCAGCTCGGCGAGCGGGCCGAGCTCGGGGCCGCGTACGCGGGTGCCGCTGGGGGAGAGGAACTCGCCCATCGGTGCGTCGGCGACCAGGCGCCCGCGGCCCAGGACGACGAGCCGGTCGGCGGTCTGCTCCATCTCGCTCATCAGATGGGACGAGACGAAGACGGTGCGGCCCTCGGCGGCGAGGCCGCGCAGCAGCGTACGGATCCAGCGCACGCCGTCGGGATCGAGGCCGTTGACCGGCTCGTCGAGCATCAGCACCTTGGGATCGCCGAGGAGCGCGCCGGCGATGCCGAGGCGCTGGCTCATGCCCAGGGAGTACGTCCCGGCACGGCGGCGGCCGGCAGCGGTCATGCCGGTCAGCTCCAGGACCTCGTCGACGCGGCGGTCCGCGATGCCCTGGCTGCGAGCCATCGCGCGCAGGTGGTCCCGTCCCGAACGGCCCGGGTGGACCGCCTTGGCGTCCAGGAGCGCGCCGATGGTGTGCGCGGGACGGTCGAGGTCGGCGTACGCCTTGCCGTCGACGGTCGCGGTGCCCGACGTCGCGGCGTCGAGGCCGAGGATGAGACGCATCGTGGTCGACTTCCCGGCGCCGTTGGGGCCCAGGAATCCGGTCACGGAGCCGGGCTCGAGATCGAGGGTGAGGTCGTCCACGGCGGTCTTGTCGCCGTACCTCTTGGTGAGGTTGCGCAGCTGGATCACGGGCCGAGCCTAGGCGCGCGGCCCGGCGCGCGAATCAGCCCGAGGGATGATCTGGCAGGTCCGTCCAGGGGCGTACGTCGTCCCGGATATCGATCTGTTGACAGGGTGTATGCGATACTCCGAGACGACTGCTCAAACAATCGGGCCCGCCCGAGGAATGGACAGTCCGACGACGCCTCGCCGGCGTGGGTCCTCCGGGGCCGCACTCCGGCACACAGGAGGTAGGGCGTCACCAGACCGCGACGCAGGCCTAGCAGGTCAGTGAGAGCGACTCGCCCGGGAAGGTCCCGGACGGCCGAGCGACCGCGGCAGGTGACGAACCGCTGCCTGTGACGCACCGCTGCGGAGGATGCCGCCGCCCTGACAAGCTTTGCGCCGCGACGCGGCTGCTACGTGGAAAAAGTTAGATACTGCGCAGCGCCCGTTTCCCGGCACCTGACTATCCGGCACCTGTGAAGGTCCTGGATGAGGAGAACGGCATGGCCGACGAGACCACTGTCGAGAACACCGAGAACGACGCTGAAACAGCGCAGGCTCCGGTGACCGACACCCCCACGACCGACGCGGAAGCGACCGGCGAGACCACCCCCGCGAAGAAGACCGCGGCGAAGAAGACCACGCGCAAGCGCACGACCAAGAAGGCCGCCGCGGCCCCGGCTGAGGCTGCCGAGGCGCCCGCCGAGGCCGCCGAGGCCGCCGAGGCCCCCGCCAAGAAGACGGCGGCGAAGAAGACGACCCGGAAGCGTACGACCAAGAAGGCTGCCGCTCCGGCTCCGGTCGAGGTCGAGACCACCGAGGCCACCGCCGCGCCGGAGGCCGAGACCTCCGAGACCCCCGAGACCGTCGAGGCTCCGGCCAAGAAGACGGCGGCGAAGAAGACCGCCGCCAAGCGGACCACCGCGAAGAAGACGGCCGCCAAGAAGGCCGCCGCGCCCGTCGTCGAGCCCGTAGCGCCCGTCGAGACCCCCGCCGAGGAGGTCGCCGACGAGACTCTCGAGGAGACCGAGGCCGAGCAGGCCGGTCCGCCGGCCCCCGCGGTGCTGTTCCAGGCGCCGACCAAGACGACCACCCGCCGGCGTACGCGCAAGGCGGCCGAGCCGAAGCCCGTCGAGGAGCCGGTCGTCGCCGCTGTCGAGACGCCCGCCGAGGTGGAGCCGCAGGCCGCCGAGCCCGCCGCCGAGCCCGCCGCTGAGGTGGCGAAGGAGGAGGCCCCGACCCGGACCCGCAAGCGCGGTTCGCGCAACGCGGCGCCGGTCGAGGAGAAGGCCGCCGACGAGGAGCCCGAGGCGACCGACACCGAGCCCGAGACCGAGTCCGAGACCGGCAACGAGTCCGACGAGAGCTCGGCCGACGACGGTGAGGGTGGCGGCAACGGTCGTCGTCGCCGCCGCCGTGGCGGCCGCCGCCGTCGCAAGGGTGCCAACGGCGACGCCGACGGCTCCGACGCGTCCGACACCGAGGACAGGTCCGAGGACACCGACGAGAGCGACGACGCCGGCAAGGACTCCGACGCCGAGCAGGGCGAGGGCAGCACCTCCTCGCGCCGTCGCCGTCGTCGCCGCCGGGCCGGCGAGGCCTCGGGCGACGCCGCCGCCGGGGACGACCCGGAGAACACCGTCACCAAGGTTCGCCAGAGCCGCACCGGTGACGACCAGATCACCGCGCTGGCGGGCTCGACCCGCCTGGAGGCCAAGAAGCAGCGCCGCCGCGAGGGCCGCGAGGCCGGGCGCCGTCGCGCCCCGATCGTGAGCGAGGCCGAGTTCCTGGCCCGCCGCGAGTCGGTCGAGCGGGTCATGGTGATCCGCGAGCGGGAGGACCTCACCCAGATCGCGGTGCTCGAGGACAAGGTGCTCGTGGAGCACTACGTCGCCCGCGAGAGCCAGACCAGCCTGATCGGCAACGTCTACCTCGGCCGCGTCCAGAACGTGCTGCCCTCCATGGAGGCCGCGTTCATCGACATCGGCAAGGGCCGCAACGCGGTGCTCTACGCCGGTGAGGTCAACTGGGCCTCGCTCGGCTGGAAGGAGGGCCAGCCCCGCAAGATCGAGTCGGTGCTGACCTCCGGCCAGAAGGTGCTCGTCCAGGTGACGAAGGACCCGATCGGCCACAAGGGCGCCCGCCTGACCTCGCAGATCTCGCTGGCCGGCCGCTTCCTGGTCTACGTGCCCGACGGCACGACCTCCGGCATCTCCCGCAAGCTGCCCGACACCGAGCGCAACCGCCTCAAGACCCTCCTGAAGGAGATCGTCCCCGACACGGCCGGCGTGATCGTACGCACCGCTGCCGAGGGCGCCGCCGAGGACGAGCTCACGCGTGACGTCGAGCGGCTCAAGGCGCGCTGGGAGGACATCGAGAAGAAGGCCAACGGCAACGCCCCGCAGCTTCTCTACGGCGAGCCCGACCTGACCCTCAAGGTCGTGCGCGACCTGTTCACCGAGGACTTCGCCAAGCTGGTCATCTCCGGCGACTCGTCGTGGGAGACCGTCAAGGACTACGTCCAGTCGGTGGCCCCCGACCTCGAGGAGCGGGTGGAGAAGTACGACGGTGAGGCCGACGCCTTCGCCGCGTACCGCATCGACGAGCAGATCGCGAAGGGCCTGGACCGCAAGGTCTGGCTGCCCTCCGGTGGTTCGCTGATCATCGACCGCACCGAGGCGATGACCGTCGTCGACGTCAACACCGGCAAGTTCACCGGCTCCGGGGGCAACCTGGAGGAGACGGTTACCAAGAACAACCTCGAGGCGGCCGAGGAGATCGTGCGCCAGCTCCGGCTGCGCGACATCGGCGGCATCATCGTCGTCGACTTCATCGACATGGTCCTCGAGTCCAACCGTGACCTGGTGCTCCGTCGCCTGGTCGAGTGCCTGGGCCGCGACCGGACCCGTCACCAGGTCGCCGAGGTCACCTCGCTGGGCCTGGTGCAGATGACCCGTAAGCGGATCGGCACCGGCCTGCTCGAGGCCTTCTCTGAGAACTGCGACGCCTGTGGCGGCCGTGGCCTCGTGATCCACGAGCACCCGGTCGAGGCCGGCAAGTCCTCCGGTGTGGCCCCCGACGAGCCGCGTTCGCGCCGTCGTGGCGGTCGCGGTGGCCGCGGCAAGGGCAAGGACGAGATCGGCACCGAGCACCGCGCCGAGCCCGTCGAGGAGTCCGCCAAGACCCCCACGCCCGCCGAGTTCGCCGCCATGGCCGGACAGAGCGACAGCGTGGAGAAGACCGACGAGCCGGCTGCCCAGGTCGTCGAGTCCGTCGAGACCCCCGCCGAGCCCGCCCAGGGTCCCAAGGTCACGACCCGCACGCGTTCGCGTCGGTCCAAGGCGTCTGCCCCGGTCGCCGAGCCGGTCGAGACCCCCGCCGAGTCCCCGGTCACGGAGCCCGTCGAGGCCGCGGCCGAGCCGGCGACGGTCGAGGCTCC
Organism: Nocardioides sp. NPDC000445; assembly: GCF_040300245.1. NCBI lineage: Bacteria > Bacillati > Actinomycetota > Actinomycetes > Propionibacteriales > Nocardioidaceae > Nocardioides > Nocardioides sp. NPDC000445. The sequence goes on from NZ_JBEPDH010000010.1 coordinate 137,512, forward strand.
CAAGGTCACGACCCGCACCCGTTCGCGCCGGTCCAAGGCATCGACCCCGGTGACCGAGCCGGTCGAGACGCCCGCCGAGTCCCCGGCCGCCGAGACTCCGGTCGCCGAGACTCCCGCCGAGCCGACGACCCCGGCCGAGCCGGAGGCCCCGAAGGTCACCACGCGTACGCGCACCCGCCGTGCCGCCACCACCGGCCGTCCGGTCCTGGCCGCCGTCGTCGGCAGCTCGACCGCGTCGAAGCCGGAGCCGGCGCCGTCCGAGCCGGTTGCGACTGAGCCGGTCGCCGAGGAGAAGCCCGCTCCCGTGGCCCCGGCCGTCGAGCCCGAGGCGTCCGAGCCCGAGTCGAAGCCGGAGCCGATCGTGGCCGAGCCGGTTGCGGCCGAGCCGGTCGACTCCAAGCCCAAGGTGGTCACCCGGCAGCGCCGCGGCGCCCGCCGCGAGGTCGTGAGCACCGGCGAGGGCGCGGTGATGACCGCGACCAAGTCCGAGGCGCCGATCGTCAGCAACGGCACCGCCTCGACCCCCGCGCCGAAGGTCGTGACCCGCACCCGCGGCGGCGCGAGCCGAAACACCGCGCAGTCCGAGACGTCCGAGTGACCGCCCGAAGGGCAGACGACAGCTGACGTACGCTCAGGAGCCCCGGCGACCGCACCAGCGGGAGCCGGGGCTTCGGCGTTCCCGCTGCGCCCTCCTCGTCAACGCGGGACGGCCCGACGACCACCGAGGCGTTCGACGACTCGCTCGACCTGGCGACGTATGTAGTCCGGACGCTGCATCACGTCCTCCCAGACGAAGCGGAGGACGGTCCAGCCCCGCGCGACCAGATCGGTGTAGCGGCGGATGTCGCGCCGGAACGGCTCCTCGCCGGAGTGGTAGGCCCACGACTCGCACTCGATGAGAAGCCGCAGGCGAGCATCGACGAGGTCTCCGTACTGCTCTGCCCCGGCCTCGCTGAAGCCCAGATCACCCTGGGGCGTGACCGAGAGCCCGGCGATCGGGAGCACGATCGCCCTCGTCACCGATTCGAAGGCATTTGCTGCCCGCCGATCGGCGACGGCGATGACATCCAACGCGCGCTGCCGCCCGGTGCGAGGCAAGGACTCGGCCGCGGCGACCAGGTCGTCGCGGGTCAGGCCGGTGACCAAGCCGTCTCGCAGCGCCGAGTCCGCGACGCACAGCGCCTGGTCGAACGGGAGCTGCCGGGCGCAGTCCACGACGGTCCGGGCACGGGAGGTGATCGCGCCCGGACCGATGGCGTCGCCGGGAAGATCGCGGCGACGTACGACCACACCTGATCGCGCCTTGCGCGAGCTGTTGCGCGGCACGGTCACCTCGATCTCGGTCGGCTCGTGCTTCAGCGACCAGCCCCACACACGTGCGGCGCTGAGCCCGGAGACGACCCCGCCGAGCGCGAGTGCCGCCGACTTGTCGTCGGGGAGCCCGGGAAGTGCCACCCGGGCGCCGGTGAGCACGACGAGCTTCCCGGCAACCAGGGCCGCGTCCAACTCGTCGCGCAGTCCCAGGTCGAGCAACTCCTTGCGGGTGGTGGCTCCGCCACGTACGCGGAGGACATCCGTCAGTTCGGGAGCGGCGCACACAGTTCACCTCAGCGGTCGACGTCTGGGCAGGTCAGCCGCCCGAGTGAGGTCCAACCTGGTGCATCGAGGCACACGGTTCAACCTCATATCCCTGCCGACCCGCCCGGACCGTACGAACTGTGTGTCAGTCCTCCCAGATCTCGAGGGTCTTCCGTGCCCCGACAGCGTGCAGGGACGCCAGCGCCTCGGCGTACGGCTCGGTGAACTCAGGGGAGTCGACGAGGTCGCCGAAGAGATCGGGGTCGCGGAGGAAGGCGAGCGGGTCCTCGCGCTGCGCGATCGCGCGGGCCGTCACATCGGCCCGGCGCCGATCGACGATGTCGATCGGCGCGCCCTGCTCGTCGACGCCCTCGGCGTACCGGGCCCAGGAGGCGACGACGAGCGCCGAGCGACGAACCGAGCCGCCACGACTCAGCTGAGCGGTGATGACCGGCACGAGCCACTTGGGGATCCGGTCGGAACTCTCCGCGCACAGCCGCGCCAGGGTGTCGCGGATGTAGGGGTTGGCGAAGCGGGAGATCAGCTCCTGCTGGTAGCCCGGCAGGTCTACCCCCGGCACCTCCGGCAGGGTCGGGGTGCCCTCCTGCGCCATGTAGCCGAGCAGGAAGTCGACGAACAGCGGGTCCGTGCAGACCTCGTGGGCGTAGCGGTAGCCGGAGAGATAGCCGAGGTAGCACAGGGCCTGGTGGCTGGCGTTGAGGAGCCGCAGCTTCATCAGCTCGTACGGCTCCACATCGGGCACCATCTCGACCCCTGCCTGCTCGAACGGCGGCCGTCCCTGCGGGAAGTGGTCCTCGAGCACCCACTGGGAGAACGGCTCGCTGACCACCGGCCAGGCGTCCCCGATCCCGAACCGCCAACCGACCTCTTCGACGTCGGCGTCGGTCGTGGCCGGGGTGATCCGGTCCACCATCGAGCTCGGGAAGGCCACCTCGGACCCGATCCAGTCACCCAGTGCCGGGTCGCGCAGGGAAGCGAACGCGGACAGCATCCCGCGCGCGACCTCACCGTTTCCGGCGATGTTGTCGCACGACATCACCGTGAACGGCGCGATCCCCTTGGCCCGACGGCGCGCCAGCGCCTCCACGACGTACCCGAACGCCGTCGACGGCACGGCCCCGGGCTCCAGGTCCGCCTGGATGGCGGGGTCGGAGGCGTCGAAGCCGCCGGTCGCCTGGTTGACGTGATAGCCGCCCTCGGTGATGGTCAGCGACACGATCCGGATCCGCGGGTCGGTGAGCAGCTCCAGGACGTCCGCGGGGGAGTCGGGGGCGAAGAGGTAGTCGATGATCGAGCCGATCACCCGACCCCGCACGCCCCCGTCCGGCGCCCGCTCGACGAGCGTGTAGAGATGGTCCTGCGCGGCGAGAGCATCCCGCATGCGTACGTCCTGGGGCATCAGCCCCACCCCGACGATGCCCCAGTCGCGGACGCCCGAGGCGAGCAGGTCGTCGACGTAACGCGCCTGGTGGGCGCGGTGGAAGCCACCGACCCCGAGATGCACGATCCCGGGGGTGACGGCGGAGCGGTCGTAGGCGGGGACGGCGACGGCCGCAGACAGCTCGCCGAGCCGAGCCGACGTGAGTCGAGCGTGAGTCATTTGACCGCCCCGAGGGAGAGCCCCTGCACCAGCTTGTCCTGAGCTGCGAACCCGGCGATGAGCACGGGCAGCGAGATCAGCGTCGCCCCGGCGGCCAGCTCGGCGAGGTAGGCGTGCTCGGTCTGGATCAGCGTGTTCACGAAGACCGGGCCTGTCTGCGCGGCGACCGACGTCAGCACCTTGGCGTAGAGCTGCTCGTTCCAGGCGAAGATGAAGCAGATCAGCGACGTGGCCGCGACCCCCGGCATCGAGATCGGCGCCACGATCCGGGTCAGGATCCGGAACGTGGAAGCGCCGTCGATCGAGGCGGCCTCGATGATCGCGGGCGGCACCTCGGCCAGGAACGAGCGCATCATCCAGACCGCGATCGGCAGGTTCATCGCGGTGTAGAGCAGGATCAGGATGATCACGTTGTCGGGCATCTTGATGACCTGGGTCGTGAACAGGTAGATCGGCAGGATCCCCGCGACCATCGGCAGCATCTTCGTCGACAGGAAGAAGAACATCGCGTCCGACCACTTCTTCACCGGCTTGATCGCCAGGGCGTACGCCGCCGGGATGGCCAGGGCGAGCACCAGCAGCGTCGAGATCACGCTGGTGATGACGGAGTTGATCAGCGCCGGGGTGATCGGGTTCGCGGAGGTGAACAGGCCGGTGTAGTTGTCCAGGGTCAGTGGGGCACCCCAGCTCGGCGGGTACGTCTGGGCGTCCTGCGGTGCGTGCAGCGAGGTCAGCACCATGTAGAGGATCGGGATCACGAAGATGATGCCGACCAGCCACGCTGCGATCGGGATGACGATCTTCGCCACCCGTTGCCGGTTCCATGCGTTCATCGGCTTGCCTCCTCGTCGGTCAGCAGGGACGACACGACGCGGAGCGCGAAGGTCGCGATGATCAGTGAGCCGATGACCACGACGACGCCCAGCGCGGAGGCGACCCCGTAGTCCTTGGCCGAGTAGAACGTCTCGTAGACGGCGTACGGGATGTTGGTGGAGTTCAGCCCACCGGTCATACCCAGGACCGAGTCGAAGTTCTGGACGATGAAGATCGTGCCGAGCACGATCGAGAGCTCGAGATAGCGGCGTACGTGGGGGAGCGTCATGTGCACGAACGTCTGCCACCCGTTGCAGCCGTCGATGCTCGCCGCCTCCAGCACCTCGGGGTCCTGCGACTGCAGGCCGGCGAGCAGGATCAGCATCATGAACGGTGTCCACTGCCAGATCAGCTCGATCTCGATGGCGAGCTTCGGATGGTCGGTGAGGAACGCGATGTCCTGGGCACCGGGCACCCCGAGCTGACCGAGCACACCGTCGACCAGGCCGAAGCCGGTCATCAGGATGCCGTTGCCCCAGAAGACCGCGGCCGCGATCGGCACGATCAGGAACGGCGCGATCATCATCGTGCGCACCAGACCTCGTCCGATGAACGCGTGGTTGAGCAGCATCGCGATCCCGAGGGCGAGCACGGCGCTGACCCCGACGACGACCACGGTCATCTCGATCGTGTTCAGGACGGCCGTACGATAGGCCGGCGTCGTGAACACGGTCTTGAAGTTGTCGAAGCCGGCGAAGCTGCGCTCCGGGGCATCGGGCTGGGCGCTCCAGTTCATGAACGACATCACCAGCGTCGCCACGAACGGCAGCTGCGTCACCACGATCAGGAAGATCAGCGCGGGCAGCAGCGGCGCGCGCAGCTTCCACGACTCCCGACCCCATTTCCGGTACGCCTCGGGCGGCCGGGTCGCCGTCGGCTCAGTCGTTTCGCGGAGTGGTGCGGTCACGGTGGCCATCACTGCTTCTCCTTCTGGACGTCGCCGTACGCCTGGGCGAGCGACTGACAGCGGTCGAGTGCCGCGTCGGTGGTCTTCGAGCCCGAGATGGCGCTGCTGAGCTGCTTGGCGCACTCGGTGCCGAAGTCGGTGAAGCTCGGAACCCCGACGAACTGGATGCCGTTGTAGGGCCGCTTCTGGACGCCGGGGTTGTCGGCCTGGGCGTTCTTGATCGCGTTCATGGTCGGGGTCGCGAAGGAGCCGGCCACCTCGAGGTACTCGGGATCCTCATAGGTCGAGGCCCGCTTGCCCGCGGGAACGTTGGTCGGCCCGCCGGTGTCGTTCTCGGTGTCGGCCATCACCAGCTGCTCGTAATCCTTGCTGGAGGCCCAGGCGACGAACTTCTTGGCGTCCTCCTGGTGCCGTGACGCCTTCTGGATCGCCCAGGCCCAGGTGTAGAGCCAGCCGGCGTTCTCGGTCTGGTCGTGCGGGGCGGCGACGTAGCCGACCTTGCCCTTGACCGGCGACTCCTCGGCCTCCAGCGACCCGGCACCGGAGGTGGCGTCGTACCACATCGCGACCTTGCCCTGCTGCATGGCGTTGAGGCACTGCGGGAAGCTGAAGGTCGCGGCACCGGCCTCGCCGTGCTCGCGGACCAGGTCGACGTAGAAGTTGGCCGCCTTCTTGAAGCCGCCCTTGTTGACCTGGGCGTTCCAGTCCTCGTCGAACCAGGTGCCGCCCATGGTGTTGACCACCGTCGTGATCGAGGCGAGGTTGTCGCCCCAGCCGGCCAGGCCACGCAGGCAGATGCCGCGCATGTCGGCCTCGGCCTCGTCGATCTGGGCGGCGAAGCCGGCGACCTGCTCCCAGGTCGGGTTCGGCGGCATCTCGATGCCGTGCTTCTCGAACAGGTCCTTGCGGTACATCAGGAACGAGGACTCGCCGTAGAACGGCTGGCCGTAGACCTTGCCGTTGGCCGAGAGTGCTTCGGTCATCGGCGGCAGGATGTCGTCCTGGTCGAACTCGGGGTCGTTCGCGATGCTCTCCATGTCCGAGATCCAGCCGGCCTCGGCGTAGTAGGGGATCTCGAAGTTGGACAGCGTCGCCACGTCATAGATCCCGGACTGGTTGGCGAACTCGGTGCTCGCCGTGTCGCGCATGTCCTGCTCGACCTTGACCACGAAGTTCACCTCGATCCCGGTCTCCTTCGTGAAGTGCTCCGCGGTGAGCTCCTGGAGCTCGAGCATCTGGGGGTTGTTGACCATCAGCACCGTGATGCTGTGCTCGCCCGCGCTCGTCCCGCCGGCGCCCAGGCCGCCGGTGCCGCATGCCGTCAACAAAACCGTGCACAGTGATAGCGCTGTCAGCGCTGCGGAGGTCCGTCTCCGTACCCGCATCGATCTGCCTCCTCGCAGTGTGACTGTCGTCACGGACCACGATGGCGTAATTCTCGCCGGACCCCCTAGCCCGGTCGCTGCGCCCGAAGCGCCCGGTTGCCGCCCGATCTCAGGCCCGGATGACCCGGGGTCCGAGTGCCGAGAAACGGCGGGCCTCGGACGCCGGCAGCTCGGTGCCGGTGATGAGCAGCTCGAAGTCGCGTACGCCGGCGAAACGGCACAGGCTGGAGGCCCCGAACTTGGTGTGGGCGCCGAAGAAGATCCGCCGCCTGGAGCGTTCGATGGCGGTGCGTTTGACCGCGGCAACGGAGGGGTCCTGGGTGGTCAGACCCTGTTCGCGGGAGATCCCGTTGGCGCCGATGTAGGCCAGGTCGATCACCAGATCGGCGAGCATCCGGGTCGCCCACTGGTCCACGACGCCCCGGGTGATGGTGCGGACCCGCCCGCCCAGGATGATCACGGTGAGGTCCGGATCGGCGGAGAGACGGGTGGCCACCGGGAGCGAGGGGGTGATGATCGTCGCGGGCCCCTGGCCGAGCAGCTCCTCGGCGAGGAACTGCGGCATCGTGCCCTCGTCGATGTAGATCGTCTCCGCGCCGTGCCGGTGCTGGAGGGCGGCCCGGGCGATCCGGTGCTTCTCGTCGACGTCGCGGCCCGCGCGGAACTCGAGCGAGGTCTCGAAGCTGCCGCTCTCCAGGGCGACCGCGCCACCGTAGACCCGCTCCACGACACCGCGGTCGGCGAGCACCTTGAGGTCGCGCCGGATCGTCTCGACGCTCACCCCGAGATCGGGCGCGAGATCGGTCACCGACACCCGGCCGGTCGTACGTGCGCGCGCCAGGATCTCCTCCTGCCGGGCCTGGTTCGCGAGCGACGGTTCGGTCGACGTCATGGGCGCCATCATGCCCGGAATCGTGCCCGGTTCGTAGGGGTTGGGGCCGAACCGGGCGCCCGGTTGGTGCGATCGGGGCCTTCTGAGGCACCATGCCGCAGGCGCCCGTGGCGACGGTGTCGGGTGGACGGTGCCGCGGCGTTTTGCGGCTACCTCGTCGCGTACGTAAGATTGAATCTCGGCGTGCGCAGTGCGCCGTTCCTGCAGGCATCTGCTGGCACCTATCGCTTCGGGGTCCGGTCTGCCTTGCCGCGGGTCGACACAAGACTTTGAGTTCGGAGCAATGAAGGAGACCGCGGTGTACGCGATCGTGAAGGCTGGCAGCAAGCAGCAGAAGGTCGTTGTCGGCGACGTCATCGAGATCGACCGCCTCGACGGTGAGAACGGCTCGGCCGTCTCGCTGCCCGTGGTCCTCCTGGTCGACGGCGAGAACGTGACCTCGACCGGCCTCGACAAGGCTTCGGTTGCTGCTGAGATCGTCGGTGCCTCCAAGGGCCCGAAGATCATCATCCAGAAGTACAAGAACAAGACCGGCTACAAGAAGCGCCAGGGTCACCGTCAGAAGTACACCCAGGTCAAGGTCACCGCGATCAACGCCTGATTCCGGCGTTCTAGAGACACTTAAAGGACTGAGAAGATGGCACACAAGAAGGGTGCGGCAAGCACCAAGAACGGTCGCGACTCCAACGCACAGCGCCTCGGCGTGAAGCGCTTCGGCGGCCAGGTCGTCAGCGCCGGCGAGATCATCGTCCGCCAGCGTGGCACCCACTTCCACCCCGGCACCAACGTCGGCCGTGGCGGCGACGACACCCTGTTCGCCCTGCAGCCGGGCGCGGTCGAGTTCGGCAAGCGCCGCGGCCGCCGCGTGATCAACATCGTTCCGGCTGACGCCTGAGTCGATAGCACTTCTTCGAAAGGGCGCTCCCCGCTGGGGGAGCGCCCTTTCGGGTTTTGGGTTGTCTCAGAGCTCCGTCGCGCGCTGTGCGATCGCCTCGAAGGTGTCCCACGGGACCTCCCAGCGCGTACCCGGCCGCGGCCAGTGGAGGGCGATGTCGGTGATCCCGATCTCGGCGTAGGAGCTGACGAGGTCCTCGAACGCGTCGGCCGACTCGGTCCACGGCTCGTCGGTGAAGCCGGACATGAAGAGCTTCGGCATCACGTCGTAGTCTCGGCCCGACTTCTCGCAGGCCGTACGGAGCATGTCGAGCCGCTGGGCGACGTACGCCTTCGGGTCGTCGCTCTGCGGGTTGGCGATCCACCCGTCGCCAACCTCGGCGGCGAGCCGGATCCCGCGCGGGCCGTTGCCGGCCAGCCACAGCGGGGTGCGAGGCTGCTGCACCTGACCGGGGGAGACGGTCACCTCGTGGGTCTGCCAGTGCTCGCCGTCGATCGTCACCGGTGAGTCGCGCAGGAGCTGGTCGACCGTGCGGGTCCACTCCGCGAACCGGTCGGCGCGCTCGCGAGGCGTGAACTCCCGCCCGAGCACGTCCCCGTCGGAGGTGTGGTCGTCGCCGCCCGCGCCGATGCCGATCGTCACGCGGCCACCGGAGATCCGGTCGAGGCTGCGGATCGCGGCGGCGGTCGGGATCGGCGTACGGAAGTTCGGGGTGGTCACCAGCGTGCCCAGCCGGATCGTGGAGGTGAGCGCGGCCGCGGCCGCCATCGACGTGAACGCCTCGTCCCACGGGCTGTGTCCGCGCCAGGCCAGGTGGTCATAGACCCACGCCGTCTCGAACCCGAGCTGCTCGGCCTGGACCCAACGCTCGCCCATCGCCGGCCAGTCCTCGATCGGCCACATCACAGTTCCTACTCGCATGGGCTCAAACTTAGTGCCGAGTCGGCGCATCCGATCCCTCTCGCTCGCTTCGCTTCGCGAGACACGGGATCAGATGCGCCGACTCGGCAGGCCTGCGGGCGGGCGGATCGCGGATAGCAACTGTAGAGCGTGCCGTCGGTAGGCTGGAGCCATGGCTGTACCCACCTTCGTCGACCGCGTCACCCTCCACGTCGAGGCCGGTCGCGGCGGACACGGGGTGGCGTCGGTTCACCGCGAGAAGTTCAAGCCGCTCGGCGGTCCCGACGGCGGCAACGGCGGCCCGGGCGGATCGATCATCCTCCGCGTCGATCCCGACGTGACCACCCTGATCGACTACCACCACAGTCCCAAGCGCAAGGCCCCCAACGGCGGCCAGGGCGCCGGCGACCACAAGAACGGCGCCCACGGTGAGGACATGGTGCTTCCGGTCCCCGACGGCACCGTGGTGACCGACATGAGCGGCAACGTCCTGGCCGACCTGGTGGGCCCAGGCTCCGAGCTGGTCATCGCCGAGGGCGGCCGTGGCGGTCTCGGCAACGCGGCACTCGCCTCCTCCAAGCGCAAGGCTCCCGGCTTCGCGCTCCTCGGCGAGCCGGGCGAGGCGCGAGAGATCGGGCTGGAGCTCAAGGTCGTCGCCGACATCGGCCTGGTCGGGTTCCCGAGCGCCGGCAAGTCGTCGCTGATCGCGGCGATCTCGCGCGCCCGGCCGAAGATCGCCGACTACCCGTTCACGACCCTGGTGCCCAACCTCGGTGTCGTGAAGGGCGGCGAGATCACCTTCACCGTCGCCGACGTACCGGGCCTGATCGAGGGTGCCGCCGACGGTCGCGGCCTCGGTCACGAGTTCCTGCGCCACATCGAGCGCTGTGCCGCGCTCGTCCACGTCATCGACACCGCGAGCATCGAGCCGGGCCGCAACCCGATCGACGACCTCGACGTCATCGAGAACGAGCTCTCCCGCCACGGAGGCCTCGAGGACCGGCCCCGGCTGGTCGCGTTGAACAAGGTCGACGTCCCCGACGGCCGCGAGATCGCCGAGATGACCATCGGCGAGTTCGAGAAGCGCGGGATGAAGGTCTTCGAGATCTCCGCGGCCTCGGGTGAAGGCACCCAGCAGCTGATCTACGCGATGGCCGAACTGGTGGCCGCCTCGCGTAAGGACGTCCCGGTGGTCCCGCCGACGCGGATCGTGCTGCGCCCCGAGGGTGCCGAGGGCAAGAACGGCTTCACGGTCAAGGTGTCGAAGAACGGCGAATACCTCGTCCGTGGCCCGCAGCCCGAGCGCTGGGTTCGCCAGACCGACTTCGAGAACGAGGAGGCCGTGGGCTACCTCGCCGACCGCCTCAACCGGCTCGGCGTCGAGATGCGCCTGGTCGAGCTCGGGGCCCAGGAGGGCGATACCGTCATCATCGGCGACCCGGCCAACGCGGTCGTCTTCGACTTCCGCCCCTCGATCGAGACCGGTGCCGAGATGCTCGGCCGCCGCGGCGAGGACCAGCGCTTCTACGAGGAGCGCCCCGCTGCCGCCCGCCGGCGCGAGATCGACGCCGGGATGGAGACCAAGGAAGAGTACGAAGCCAGGGCCGACGTCGCCCGCCGGCTGCGCGACGGGGCCGGCCCGGTGGCGTACGAGATCGGCGGGGAGGACGACCCCGACCGCGACTGGGCCGAGAACGACCCGTCGGCGGAGTCGGAGCGGTAGCGCGCGCTCGACCAGCGGAAACGTGCGCTTCGTCCGGCGCGAGCGCCGGTAGGATCCGGCGCAGCGAAGTGTGAAGGCTGACGTACGAGGGGGATCGGTGCAGCGCGAGGTCGTGACCGGGGCACGCCGGGTGGTGGTCAAGGTCGGGTCATCGTCGCTGACCACGGCTGCGGGAGGCATCGACCCGGCCCGGGTCAGCGCGCTGGTCGACGTACTCGCCAAGACCCGCGCCACCGGGGCGGAGGTCGTGCTGGTCTCCTCGGGTGCGATCGCGGCCGGACTGTCGCCGTTGGGGCTGGCCAAGCGTCCGCGGGCGCTGGCCAAGCAGCAGGCGGCGGCGAGCGTGGGGCAGGGGCTGCTCGTTCACCGCTACACCGACGAGCTCGCCCGGCACGGCATCATCGCAGGTCAGGTGCTGCTCACAGTCGATGACCTGAACCGGCGGGCCCACTATCGCAATGCCGACGCGACGCTGTCGAAGCTGCTCGACCTGGGTGTGCTCCCGATCGTCAACGAGAACGACACCGTGGCCACCTCCGAGATCCGGTTCGGCGACAACGACCGGCTCGCGGCGCTGGTGGCCCACCTGGTCAAGGCCGACCTGCTGGTGCTGCTCAGCGACGTCGATGCGCTCTACGACGCGCCGCCGTCCCAGCCCGGCTCGCAGCGGATCGACGAGGTCGCCTCGCTGGCCGATCTCGACGGCGTGACCATCGGCAAGGCCGGCGCCGCCGGGGTCGGCACCGGGGGGATGGTGACCAAGCTGGAGGCCGCCCGGATCGCCGTCGACGACGGGGTCCCGGTCGTGCTGACCTCTGCCGCTCAGGCAGAGGCCGCGCTCGCGGGCGAGCCGGTCGGCACCCTGTTCCATTCCGTCGGCAAGCGGCGCCCGGCGCGGCTGCTGTGGCTTCAGCACGCCACCGAGCCGGTCGGCTCGATCACCGTCGACGCCGGGGCGGTCGCCGCGATCAGTCGCCGTGGTGCCTCGTTGCTCGCCGCGGGGGTCACCGGCTCCTCCGGCGCGTTCCATGCCGGTGACCCGGTCGACGTCCTCGACCCGTCGGGCGTGGCCGTCGCGCGCGGCCTGGTGAACTACGACGCCGACGAGATCCCGCGGCTGGCCGGGCGATCCTCGGGTTATCTCGAAGCCAATCTCGGGGCTGCGTACGCTCGGGAGGTCATCCACCGCGACGACCTGGTCGTCCTATGAGCGAGCGCCAGCGAGCGACCGTCGAGCCCTTCACGCGGCTGGCTCCGTACTCTGGCGCTTGCGCTACGGAGGTGGCGGCGTGAGCCGAGCTCGGTGGGTGCCGCTGGCGCTGGCGTGGGGAGTGCTCGTCCTCTGTGGCCTGCCGGCGCTGGCGATCACGTTCTCCCGGGCGCTGGCGAGCACGGACCTGCGGGCGGTGCGTCTGGCCGCGTTCGCGCCCTTCGGCGTCGGGATGTACGCCCTGTGCCTGGTCGCGGTCCTGGTCCTGGTCTGGCTGGCCAGCGGCCCCGGGCGGATCCGGCTCGCGGTCGTCGCCGGGGTCGTCGCGCTGCTGTTGGCGGTGCACGTGGCCTGGCAGGCGCCGCTCTACGCGGGGTCCCGCGCGACCAGCGCCGGTGAGCCGCTGACCGTGATGACCACCAACCTCCTCGAGGGCAAGGGCGACACCGACGTCGTGGTCGAGACGGTGCGTGCGCACAAGGTCGACGTGCTCGCCATCCAGGAGATCACCCCGGAGGCGTTCGCGAAGCTGTCGAGGACGCTGCGCGACCAGCTGCCCTACTGGATCGGCGAGGCCGCCCCCGGCACCGCGGGCACGATGATCTTCGCCGACCAGCCGATCACCAAGTCGCGCCGGATCGCGACGGAGATGGGATCGTGGGTCGCCGACGTGGGGGAGCGGCGGGTCGTCGTCGCGCATCCGGCGCCGCCCACGCTCGCATCCTGGCCGGCCGAGCAGGAGCTGATGATCGAGGAGGCGGCCGCGGAGAAGCCCGACCTGGTCCTGGGCGACCTGAACGCCTCGCTCGACCACCACACGGTCCGCCGGCTGCTCGACGACGCAGACCTGCAGGACGCGGCCCGGGCCAGCAACGCCGGATGGCAGCCGACCTGGCCGACCGAGGGGTTCGCCGGCGTACCTCTTCCGCCGTCGACCGCGATCGACCACGTCCTGATCGGGGATGACCTGGTCGCGCTGGCGACGGAGACGGTCGAGGTGCCAGGCTCCGACCACCTGGCGCTGGTCGCCTACCTCGGAACTCCCGAGGAGTGAGGCTCCGCCGGGCTAGCTGCTCTTGAGCACCCCGAACCACTGCTCGGCACCGAAGCCCAGGAACCGCTCCACCTCGACGAACCCGAGCCTGCGGGCCAGGCGCAGGGAGCGCTCGTTGGCGACCTGGGTGGTGAGCACGACCGGCTCGCCTGGGAGCGTCTTCTCGATCCAGCCGAGCGCGGCTCTGGTCGCTTCTGTCGCGATGCCCGCGCCCCACGATGTCCTAAGAAACTCATAGCCGAGCTCGACCTCGTCGCCCTCCTCGCGTACGTGGTGCGCCCACGCCCGATCGCGGCGCTGGACCGTGATCCTTCCGATGAACTCGCCCTCGTGCTCGACGGCGAAGATTCCGGGCCTGGTGTTCGGATCCTCCGGGATCAGCTCTTCCAGCTCTTCTCGGGTGTGCTGCGGGCCGCCGAGGTACGCCTGCACTCGCTCATCCGAGAGGAGCTCTACCAGTCCCGGTCTGTCCTCGGGTTTGGTGTGTCGGAGGATCAGGCGCTCGGTGTGGATCGGCGCTGGGGGCCAGGGGACGTCGCCGAGGGGTTTCATGCCTTTGGACGGTAGCTGGGTTCGGGGTTGGGCAGGTTCTTTTTGGGGTACGTGGGTGGTTCTGGTTCGTGGGGTGCTGTGTTTTCGGGGTTGGGGTGGGCCGCCGACCCGTTCTTGGAGGGTCTTCTCGATCTGGACCGGCGTCAAGGACGCCCTTCGGGCGCCGGCTTCGCCGGCCGCCTTCGGCGGTCCTGGACCCCGGACCAGATCGAGAAAAGATTTGGCTGGCTATCGGGGCGGCGGCCCGGGTGTGGCGCAGCGGAATCTTGCTTGGGACGGGTGAGGTTGATGGGGTGGGAGGGTGGCCCTTCGGGCCACTTACCATCCACAGATACGAGATCGTTCGATCACCGCGAAAACGGGCTTTGATCAGGGAAAATAGGTAGCCAGACCGGGATGGTGAGCGTAGAATCAGACCCATCACAGCACACCTCCGAGGAGAGGACAGCGATGAGTCTCGGCCGCTCGATCGACCACTGGGGCACCAACCCCGGCGACGCGATCGACGCTGCCCTGGCCGCCATCGAGACCGCCCTCCACGACCTCCTCGCCACCGATCCCGCCTACTGGCGCACGGACCAGAAGAAGGACCTCCTCGAGCGGCTGGAGAAACTCCAAGCCCAACAAGCGGCATTGAAGCTGCGAGTGCTCGCATCTGCTGGCGACATCGCTGAGGAGACCGGCGCGAAAGACGCCTCCGGGTGGATGCGGACCGAACTGCTCGTCGACAAGGGCGTGGCTCGCTCCCAGATCAAACTCGCGGCTGCAGTGACCAAGTACGACCTCGTCGCTGACGGCCTCGCCGAAGGTGTCGTGTCTCAGGACAAAGCGCGGGTGATCACCCAAGCCCTCGATGCCATCGAGGCCGACCCCGCCGCCAGCGGTGAGGACCTGGTCCTGGCCGAGAAGCTCTTGGCTGACTACGCCACCAGCCTGACGGCGAACGAGTTGAAGATCGTCGGACGACGGATCCTCGCCGAGATCGACCCGGAACGTTTCGAGCAGGCCGAAGCCAAGGCGCTCCAGCGCGAAGAGGAGCACGCCCAACGGCGTACCTTCTTCTCCTCCCGTGACAACGGCGACGGCACCATCGACATCCACGCCCGGGTCTCCCGTGCGATCGGGATGCGGCTGCGGACCCTGTTGGACTCGCTGGCCCAGCCGAGGAAGCTCTCGGCCGAGGACAAGGGCCGCAAAGCGCCCTACGACCGGCTGCTGGGCCAGGCGTTCGCCCGGGTCATCGAGACCTACGACGTCAACAACCTGCCCCGCCACGGTGGCCACGGCACCACGGTGTTCATCACCATGAGCCTCGAGGACCTCCGCAAGGACCTCGGCACCGCCGCCCTCGGGTTCGACGGGGAGCAGATCACCGCCGCCGAAGCCCGGAGGATGGCCTGCAACGCAGATATCGTCCCGGTGGTGTTGGGCACCGACTCCGAGATCCTCGACCTCGGCCGCACCGCCCGGTTGGCGTACCCGGTCCAACATCGAGCGCTCCGGTTACGGGACAAGTGTTGCCAGGCCAAAGACTGTGACGCGCCAGCGGTGTGGACCGAGGCGCATCACTTGAAACCGTGGTCCGAGGGTGGAAAGACCGACATGGCGAACATGGTCTTGTTGTGTGCGAGTGATCATCGCCGGATCCATGATCCCGACTACGTCTATGAGCGGCTCCCGGATGGGCGGATCCGGTTCGCCAGGCGCACCCGAACCGACTGATCCCCGGGCTGGCCTGCGTGGCCGTGCCCGTGCTCATCCGGGCCCACGATGGGTCGATCGCTGAACTGCGTCCTCACCCACCGTCCTGTCGTGCCATTCCCGCCGGCTGGCGAACCTGCCGATGCTCTGCGGCGGGCAGTGCTGGTCCGGCCGGCGCTGCAGTTGGCGGTGCTGCAAGTCCGCGGCGTATCAATCGCCACCTGATGACCCTGCTCGCCCGCCCAGGCGACCCGCCTGAAACGGGCATGGCCAGTAGCCAGCTGAAGCAGCAGCGTCCGCCCTACGCGTCGCGTCGTCATAACCCATGATCCTGGACACCTTGTGAAGCGTTCACAAGGTGTCATCGTCTTGTAAGAGCACGAGGAGGCCTCCGGTCTCGAGGACTCACCAACGCCGGTCCCCGAGCGTGTACGCAACCCATGAATTCGCGCCACACCCCGCCGCCGACCCGATAGCCAGCCAAAATTCGGCGGAGCCCGGTGTCAAGGACCGCGAAGCGGCCGGCGAAGCCGGCGGCCGAAGGCCGTCCTTTACTCCGGGAACCGGCGAGAACACCCTCCGTAACGGGTCGGCGGCCATCAGCCCATCGAGATCGAGCACCACGCGACACCTCATAACGACCAGACCCGCCTGCTTGACTTCGACCCATGACCGAAGCCGAAGAGCTGCCGAAGATCAGCATGCTCTGGGAGTCGGCCGACCCAGGAGCCACGCTCATCGAGCGGTTCGGTTTCGCCTCCGCAACCGAGGCGGTGGACTGGGTGACCGGCGTACTGGCCGAGCACTGGGGGCTGAGGGTGGCCGCGTGCGAGCGGTTGGTGATCAGTGATGCCAACTGTCTGGCGTGGCTCGTCGTCGACGGCTCTCGGATGATCGCCAAGTGGTCGATGCGTCCGGGCGTGTTCGCGCGCTTGGCGGCGATCGCTC
Source organism: Nocardioides sp. NPDC000445 (assembly GCF_040300245.1). Classification (NCBI taxonomy): domain Bacteria; kingdom Bacillati; phylum Actinomycetota; class Actinomycetes; order Propionibacteriales; family Nocardioidaceae; genus Nocardioides; species Nocardioides sp. NPDC000445. The sequence goes on from NZ_JBEPDH010000010.1 coordinate 153,751, forward strand.
GGCTCACGGTGTGGCTGGGCGAGCGTGGGATACCTGTGTCGATGCCGCAGGCGGCTCGGGACGGCAGGGTCCAGGTGGAGGTCGACGGGTTCTCGCTCGGGCTTCAGCGGGTGGTCGATGGGGAGCTGTTGGACGTCACCGATCCCGTCCAGATCCGGGCTGCGGGTGAGATGCTCGCGAGGATGCATGCCGCGATGGCCGACTACCCGGAGCGGATCCCTACCGATGAGCCGCTGGCACACGCGGCCCAGCTGGTCGGCAACGACTTCAGGTCGGCGAACATCCTCTGGTCAGGCGGCAAGATTGCCGCGGTCCTGGACCTGGAGGAGGCGAGCTACCGTCGCCGGATCGATGACCTCGCCCAGGCCGCCGTCCTGCTCGGAACTCGCTACCACGACTGGGAGCCGACACCGGTCGACGTGCGGGAAGCGTTCGTCGCGGCGTACGCATCGGTTCTTCCGCTGAGGAGGGACGGCTCGACTGCGCTCGACGATGCGATCGAGGCTCACCTGAGACGGATCCCGTGGCCGGGCTGATCCATCAGTCGCCGACGGCGTCGATGCCTCGCTGGACGATGAGGGGGTCGGGGGTGCCGACGACCTCGGGGTCCTTCTCGTCGTAGTCGTGGTGGGCTAGGAAGTAGCGCATCGCGTTGAGGCGGGCGCGCTTCTTGTCGTTGGAACGGATCGTGGTCCAGGGCGCCCAGTCGGTGTCGGTGCGGCGGAACATCTCCTTCTTGGCCGCCGTGTAGGAGTCCCACTTGTCCAGCGACTGCACGTCGATCGGGGAGAGCTTCCACTGCCGTACCGGGTCGATCTGGCGGATGATGAAGCGGGTCCGCTGCTCCGAGCGTCCCACCGAGAACCAGAACTTCGTGAGCGTGATGCCGGAGTCGACGAGCATCTGCTCGAAGAGCGGCACCTGGTGCATGAACTGCTCGTACTGGTCGTCGGAGGCGAAGCCCATGACGCGCTCGACGCCGGCGCGGTTGTACCAGGAGCGGTCGAAGAGGACCATCTCGCCGGCGGTGGGCAGGTGCTGGACGTACCGCTGGAAGAACCACTGCTGCGACTCCCGGTCCGACGGCTTGGACAGCGCGACCGTGCGGGCGTAGCGGGGATTGAGGTGCTCCATGAACCGCTTGATCGTGCCACCCTTGCCGGCCGCGTCCCGGCCTTCGAAGATCAGCACGTGCTTGCCGCCGACGCGGTCGTTCCAGCGCTGGAACTTCAGTAGCTCGACCTGGAGGAGGTACTTCTGCTCGTCGTAGACCTCGCGGGCGATCCGCTCGGTGTAGGGATAGTTCTCGCGCCAGGTGTCGACGGCCTTGCCGGCCGGGTCCAGGAGTACGGGGTCGTCATCGTGATCCTCGCCGATCGTGTGACCCTCGGTGATCAGGTTGTCGATGTATTCGCGGAATCCCTGGGACATGGCACGAACCTAGAGATCCGAGGTGAACGTCAGGTAGCGCGGCAGCTCGCCCGGGACCGTCGACGGCGGTTCGTGGAGCACACCCGCTGCGCCGTACCCTTGGTAGACGATGAACCCCCGGACCGTCTATCTGGACCACGCCGCCACCACGCCCATGGCCTCGGCGGCGATCGAGGCGATGACCGCGGAGCTGGCACTGGTCGGCAACGCGAGCTCGCTGCACGCATCGGGCCGCCGTGCCCGCCGGGTGCTGGAGGAGTCCCGAGAACGGATCGCGGCGGCGCTCGGGTCCCGGCCGGGTGAGGTCGTCTTCACCTCCGGTGGCACCGAGGCGGACAACCTCGCGCTCAAGGGGGCCTACTGGGCCCGCCGCGGCCAGGACCCGGCCCGCACCCGCATCCTGGCCTCCACCGTCGAGCACCACGCCGTTCTCGACCCGCTGCACTGGCTGGAGTCGACCGAGGGAGCTCAGGTCGAGCTCATCCCGTGCGACGCGACCGGCCGCATCGACCTCGCCGCGATGCAGGAGGCCATCGAGCGCGATCCCGCGTCGGTGGCGCTCATCTCGGTGATGTGGGCCAACAACGAGGTCGGCACGCTGCAGCCCGTGGCCGACATCGCCGCGATCGCCGCCGAGTACGGCATCCCGGTCCACTCCGACGCCGTCCAGGCGGTCGGCGCGGTGCCGGTCGACTTCGCGACCAGCGGCGTCGACGCGCTCTCCCTGACCGGCCACAAGCTCGGTGGCCCGGTGGGCGCCGGTGCGCTCGTCGTGCGCCGTGAGCTCGAGCTGACCGCACTGGTCCACGGGGGCGGCCAGGAGCGAGACGTACGCAGCGGCACCCACGCCACCGCGGCCATCGTCGGCTTCGCGGCCGCCGTCGAGCTCGCGGTCAAGGAGCAGGAGGCGTACGCGACCAGGGTCGGCGCTCTGCGCGACCAGTTGGTCGAGCAGGTGCTGGCGGTCGTTCCGGACTCCCACCTCAACGGTCCTGCCCTCGCGCCGCTGGGCCGCCACCGGCTGCCCAACAATGCCCAGATCGCTTTCCCCGGGTGCGAGGGCGACTCGCTGCTGATGCTGCTCGACGCCGCCGGGGTCGAGTGCTCGACCGGTGCGGCCTGCTCGGCCGGCGTACCTCAGGCCTCGCACGTGCTCCTGGCCATGGGCCAGTCGGACGAGCAGGCGCGCTCCTCGCTGCGCTTCTCGCTCGGCCACACCACGACGGCCGAGGACGTGGACCGGCTGGTCGCGGCCATCGGGCCTGCGGTCGAGCGCGGCCGGGCTGCGGGGTTGCAGCGATGAGAGTGGTCGCCGCCATGTCCGGGGGAGTGGACTCGGCCGTCGCCGCCGCCCGCGCCAAGGAGGCCGGCCACGACGTCACCGGCGTCCACCTGGCGCTCTCGCGCAACCCGGCCTCCTACCGCTCGGGCGCACGCGGGTGCTGCACGATCGAGGACTCCAACGACGCCCGCCGCGCCGCCGACGTGATCGGCATCCCGTTCTACGTCTGGGACCTCTCCGACCGCTTCCACGAGGACGTGGTCGAGGACTTCATGTCGGAGTACGCCGAGGGGCGCACCCCCAACCCGTGCCTGCGCTGCAACGAGAAGATCAAGTTCGCCGCCGTGCTGGACCGGGCGCTCGCGCTCGGCTTCGACGCGGTCGCGACGGGCCACTACGCGACGCTGCGGACGGGTGACGACGGGCTCGTCGAGCTGCACCGCGCCGTCGACGCCGGCAAGGACCAGTCCTACGTGCTCGGCGTGCTCGACCAGGCCCAGCTCGAGCACTCGCTGTTCCCGCTCGGCGACACCCCCAAGCCGCTGGTGCGTGAGGAGGCCGCTCGCCGTGGCCTGCTCGTCGCCGACAAGCCGGACTCCCATGACATCTGCTTCGTCGCCGACGGCGACAACGCCGGCTGGCTGCGCGAGAAGCTGGGCGACCGGGCCCCCAACGAGTCCGGGCCCATCGTCGACGAGACCGGTGAGGTCCTGGGCGAGCACCAGGGGACGTACGCCTACACGATCGGGCAGCGCAAGGGCCTACGCCTCGGCAAGCCCGCGCCCGACGGGAAGCCGCGGTTCGTGCTCGACATCGAGCCGGTCTCCGGGACGGTCACGGTGGGGCCCCGGGAGCACCTGGCCGTCGACGGCCTCTCCGGGATCCGGCCGCGGTGGGCCGGACGCGAACCCGAGGGCGTCCTCGAGGGCACCGTCCAGCTGCGCGCACACGGCGACGAGCACCGGGCCCGGGTGACCGTGGTCCCCGAGGGAGCCGAGATCGAGCTGCTCGACCCCGCCTACGGCATCGCGCCGGGACAGGCCGCGGTCATCTACGACGGCACCCGCGTCGTCGGCTCGGTCACCATCTCCAACACCCGCCGGGTGGCTCTCGCGTGAGGGCTACCGGAGTCGGGTCGCTGCCTGGTGAGGACTACGCAGAGGCCTGTCGCGTCGTGCTCGGCGAGCTCACCGACCTGCCGCACCTTCCCGAGCTGCCCGCGCGTGGCGCGATCGCGAACATGACCGGCCGGGCGCTGGCGGTCCTCGAAGGGCTCGACGCCGACCTGCAGCCCGCGGGCTGGCGCCTGACCGGCACCTCCGGCTCCGCCGGGGTCGACCACCGGCGCGCCCGCAGCCTGCTCGCCCAGGACCTCGACGTCATCGAGGAGCTGGTCCAGGACTCTCCGCTCACCTCCGGCGGCGGCGCGTTCAAGATCCAGGTCGCCGGACCCTGGACCCTCGCCGCCACCGTCGAGCGGCCGCGCGGTGACAAGCTTCTCGCCGACCACGGCGCCCGGCGTGATCTGGCGCAGGCGTTGGCCGACGGCGTACGCACCCACATCCGTGACGTACGCCGCCGCCTCCCGGGTGCGGACACGCTGGTCGTCCAGGTCGACGAGCCGGCGCTGAGCGCTGTGCTCAACGCCCAGGTGCCGACCGCCTCCGGGTTCGGCAAGCACCGCAGCATCGACTTCCCCGAGGCCTCCCAGGCGCTGGAGTGGGTGCTCGGCGCGATCACCGAGGAGGGCGCGATCCCGTGGGTGCACTCCTGCGCACCCGGGACCCCGCTGGACCTGCTCCGCAAGGCCGGCGCGAAGGGGATCAGCGTCGACCTGACCCAGCTCACCGCCGCCGACCACGACCACCTGGCCACGGCCCTGGAGGCGGGCGACACGGTCGCGCTCGGCGTGGTCCCCGCGATCTCTCCGGCGGGCCCCGCGCCCACCGACAAGTCGGTCACCGAGACCGTGGAGCGGTGGCTCGACATGCTCGGGCTGGATGCTGCACACGACATCGTGCTGACGCCCGCATGCGGCCTCGCCGGCGCCGACGGACGATGGGCTCGCACCGTCCTGCGAATCCTCACCGAAAGCGCGCGTCACCTGGCGTAGGGTCCCCTCATGCAAAAATGGGGGACGGCACTTCTGGCCGCGGCTCTTCTGCTCGCCGGCTGTGGCAACGAGGCCCGTCAGGCAGACGACGCGGGCGAGAAGCCCAGACCGACGCAGACAGCGAGCATCGACCCGGCCGATCTGCGGCCAGGTGACCAGCCCGCGACGCCCGAGGCGATCGCGGCGATCACGCTCCAGCGCGTGCCCGTCCAGCCGGAGGAGTTCGAGGGCGGCGACCTCTACTTCGAGCAGGACGAGGTCGGCGCCGTGCTCCTGTGGGAAGACGACCACTCGCTGGAGGTCAAGGCCGGCCCGGTCGACGACGACCTGCTCTCGACCTGGTGTCACGACGGCATGTCCGGCTGTGTCGAGGTGAAGGCCGAGACCGGCACGGCGACCGTCGCCTGGGACGTCGCCACCGACGACGGCACTCCCGGTCAGCTGATGGTCTCCCACACGTCCGGGGGAGAGGAGCGCCGGGCCGCGTACGTCGGCGAGAAGATCACCGGCGACCCCCGCAAGCTCGATCTCGAGGTGAACGTGGACGATCTCATCGCCCTGGTCACCGACCCGCGCCTCGGCACGAAGACGACCATGAAGATGACGAAGGCGCAGGTCAGTGGCTTTCCCTCGGAAGGCGCCAACGGTACCGACGAGGTCGCGCTGACCGCCGGCGCGATCGCGGCGGGACTGCTCGAGACCAAGGCGTACGCCGACGTCGACTCCTTCGAGAAGGCCGACGTCGCGGGCTACGGCAAGGGTGCCTTCGGCGTCGTCGGCACCACCCCTGGCGGCGGCACGATCACCGCGGTCCATGCTCCGAACCTGCCCGCCGGGAAGCGGAAGTGCCCGACGACCCTCACCTGCTCCAAGGGCGACACCGACGGCTACGACGGCTGGACCGACGGGTCGGCCGAGACCGTGCGCTGCCATGAGGCGGAGGGGGACTTCCCGGCCTTCTGCGCGGTCGTACGCGAGCAGGCGCCCGCACCGTTCCCCGGTGACGACCTCGACCCGGTCCTGTCCGGGCTCGAGGTGGCGCTGGGGACGCTGTGGCCGACGGTTGCGGCCGAGACCGCCAGCCGAGGGGAGTCGCTGGTCGACTGAGCGCGATCAGCGCCCGGCGACCCGCTGGCCCTCGTAGGCCTGGCCCCGCTGGCTCGGCGGTGCGAACGACTCGGGCGGACGCGGCTGGCGATGAGCGGGCTGCTGCTGGGGAGCCGCGTGCTGCGGTTCCAGGTGCTGGGGGCTCGGTTGACGGTGGCTCGGCCGATGCGGAACGGGCTGGCGAGGATCGGGCTGGTGTTGATCGGGCTGGCGCGGTCCCGGCTGGCGAGGACCTGGCTGGCGCCGGATCGGCTCCTGGCCCTCGGGCAGCCGGCGCGGGAGCGGAGGCTCGGGCCGGGGATGGGGCTGCTGGCGAGCGTGGGCCGGGTAGGGTCCCGACGCCTGTCGCGGGTCGGCGGGGTACCGCGGCGCCTGGGCGTAGCCCGGCTCGTCCCACTCCCGCTCACGCCTGCGCCGTCCGGAGAGCATCGCGACGGCACTGGCCACGAGCGCGAGGACGATCATCGAGGCCACGATGATCCAGGTGAGCGGGCCGACGCCGCCCTTCTCGGCCGGTGCGGCCAGCTCGAGCGCCTCTGTCTTCGGGCCGCAGCCGCTCTGGACGCACTCGCCGTCGCTCGGCGTGCCGGTCACGACGAAGGAGATCCCGCGGTTCACCGAGCCCTGGAAGGTGAGGGTGTGCTTGCCGAGGCCGATGTCCTTGGGAAGTCGGCCGGACCACTTCGCGACGCCGCGACCGTTGGCCTTGACGCTGGTCGAGAGCACCAGCGGGGTCGAGTAGACGACGACCCTGATGCCGGTCTCGTTGGGCTTGAAGCCGGAGGCCTCGGCGTGGATCACGTCCTCGGCGTCCACGGAGGCGTCGTCGACCCCGGTCAGGCTCAGACCCTTGGCCGTCGGTGGCTCCTCGGGCGCGCTCCACGGCTTCTTGGACGCCTTCTTCCTCGGCTTCTCACCGGAGCCGGCATCGGCGCCGTCGCCGGAGTCGCCGGCTGCGGGTCGACCCGAGGACGTACCGCCGCCAGAGCCTGATCCCGAGCCGGATCCGGAGCCCGAGCCGTCCGAGGACCCGGTGTCGTCCGAGGGCTCGTCCGGGGTCGGTGAGCTGCTGGGCTCGGAGAGCGCGTCGAAGTCGAAGGGGACGTCCACCGCCCGCGAATCGGCCGAGTCGTAGAGGTCGCGCCCACCAGCACGCATCGTCATGATCTGGTAGTCGGTGCCGGGGTCGAGCTGGGCGACCTGCGCGGCGTCGAGGGTGAACGTGTAGGTCCAGTCCTCGGGGTCGTCGGGGTTGATCACGACCGACTTGACGAAGGTGCTCCGTGTGCCTGATCCGCGGTAGCCGACCGGGTTGAGGGCGATCTCGATGCCCGGATCCTTGCCGGTGTAGTCGGTGCCGTGGACGCTGAGGACCACGCCGTCCTTCGACTGCTCGAGGATCGACACCTCGACCTCGGCGTCGGAGAAGGCGCTCCCCAGCCCAAGCGCGTACGTGGCGCCGACCGGGGCCAGCACCAGCGCGAGCGCCGTCGACAGCGTCACCACGATCCGAGAAAACACGGAGACCTCACAAGGCGGTCATTGGGGGACTGGTGTCGGCCCGCCTTGCCCGACGCGGGGGAAGGTAGCCGTCTTTACCCTCTGTCGTGACTCGCGTCACCCAGGTGTTGATCGGTTGCGTCGATATTGAGGGGGTTGAGTGTCGTTCGGGTCGATGAAACGCCGAAAACGCCCGGGTGGGTATGGCGTCAGAAATTGTCGGCGGGACCAGGCAAGATGGTGCCCGTGAACGATGACGTGACCGACGCCGGCCCCGAGCAGAAGAACGAGCACCAGGAGCTCGCCGAGCAGATCGAGGACGCTCGCTACCGCTACTACGTGCTCGACGAGCCGACGCTCTCCGACGCCGACTTCGACCAGAAGTGGCGCCGGATCAACGAGCTCGAGGAGCAGTTCCCCGAGCTGCGCACCCCCGACTCGCCGACCCAGAAGGTCGGTGGCACGTTCTCGACGGAGTTCACCGCGGTCGACCACCTGCAGCGGATGGAGTCGCTCGACAACGTCTTCTCGTTCGACGAGCTCGCCGGCTGGCACGCCCGGATCGCCAAGGACGGCGCCGGCGAGGCCGAGCTGCTGTGTGAGCTCAAGGTCGACGGACTGGCCATCAACCTGCTCTACGAGAAGGGCCGCCTGGTCCGGGCGCTGACCCGGGGCGACGGCCGCACCGGCGAAGACGTCACCCCGAACGTACGCACCATCAAGTCGATCCCGCACCGGCTCACCGGCACCGACGAGTTCCCGGTGCCCGAGCTGGTCGAGGTGCGCGGCGAGGTCTTCTTGTCCATCGAGGCCTTCGACAAGCTCAACGCCTCGCTGGTCGACGCGGGCAAGCCGATGTTCGCCAACCCGCGCAACTCCGCCGCCGGGTCGCTGCGCCAGAAAGACCCACGAGTGACCGCGACCCGCGCGCTCGGGATGGTCTGCCACGGCATCGGCGCCCGGGAGGGCTTCCAGCCGGTCGCCCAGTCGCATGCGTACGACGCTCTGAAGGCCTGGGGGCTGCCCACCTCCCAGCGGGTCAAGGTGCTCAAGACCCTCGCGGAGGTGGAGGAGTTCATCAGCTACTTCGGCGAGCACCGCCACGACGTCACCGAGCACGAGATCGACGGTGTCGTCATCAAGGTCGACGACATCTCGCTGCAGCGCCGTCTCGGCTCGACCAGCCGCGCGCCACGGTGGGCGATCGCCTACAAGTACCCGCCGGAGGAGGTCAACGCCAAGCTGCTCGCCATCGACGTCGGCGTGGGCCGCACCGGTCGGGTCACTCCCTTCGGCGTCATGGAGCCGACCAAGGTCGCCGGCTCGACCGTCGAGCGCGCGACGCTGCACAACGCCCACGAGGTGAAGCGGAAGGACGTACGCCCCGGCGACACCATCATCCTCCGCAAGGCCGGCGACGTGATCCCGGAGATCCTCGGCCCGGTGCTGCCGCTGCGACCCGAGGGGCTGCCGGAGTGGGTGATGCCCACCGAGTGCCCCGCGTGCGGCACCACGCTCGCCGAGCAGAAGGAGGGCGACAAGGACCTGCGCTGCCCCAACCACCGCGGTTGCCCCGCGCAGGTGCGGGAACGGGTCTTCTTCGCCTCCGGACGAGGTGCCTTCGACATCGAGGGGATGGGCTACGAGGCGGCGGACGCGCTGCTGGCCGCCGAGGTGATCACCAACGAGGGCGACATCTTCTCGCTCGACGAGGCCAAGCTCGCCACCACGGCGTTCTTCACCCGGGCCGCGAAGAAGGCCGAGAAGGAGGCCGGGGCCGGCGACCGGGTGCTCAACGCCAACGCGCTGGGACTGCTGCGCAACCTGGAGGAGCGCAAGCAGGTCCCGCTGTGGCGGGTGCTGGTCGCGCTCTCCATCCGCCACGTCGGCCCGTCCGCGGCCCGGGCGCTGGCCACGGAGTTCGGCTCGCTGGACGCCATCTGGGCGGCCTCCCAGGAGGAGCTGGCCGCCACCGAGGGCGTCGGCGGGATCATCGCCGAGGCCATCGTCGAGTGGCGCCAGGTCGACTGGCACCAGGAGATCGTCGAGAAGTGGCGTACGGCCGGGGTCTCCCTCGAGGACGAGCGCGACGAGTCGGTCGCCCGCACGCTCGAGGGGCTGACCATCGTGGTCACCGGGTCGCTGGAGGACTTCTCCCGCGACGGCGCCAAGGAGGCGATCATCAGCCGTGGCGGCAAGGCCGCGGGGTCGGTCTCGAAGAAGACCGACTACGTCGTGGTCGGCGAGAGCGCGGGCTCCAAGGCCGCCAAGGCCGAGGAGCTGGGCCTGCCGATCCTCGATGAGGCGGCGTTCAAGATCCTGCTCGAGAGCGGCCCGACTGGACTCGGCTAGAAAATACCCCCCATAGTGTGGCGTCGTGCTCGACGCTCTTCCCCCACTCCTCACGGTCGCCGCGGTCCTGCTGGTCCCGGCGACCGTGCTGCTGTTCACCATCCGTACGCCGCGTGCCGGCTCGCTCTCCGCGGGCACCGCGGTCCTCGCGGCGACCCTCACCGCGGTGGTCGCCCTCGGGGCCGGCCTGCTGCTCGGTCAGGACGCCGTCCGAGCCGCGATCGGGGCCGTCGTCCTCGGTGCCTCGCTGCTGGCCTGGCTGCCCGCAGCGCGGGACTGGGACGTACGCGGCCTGGTCGCCTGGGCGCTCACCATCGACGTGGGTCTGCTCTACCTGACCTACGTGGGGCTGTGGACGGTCACGGTCCACCCCGGAGCGTGGACGACGACGCTGTCGAGCCTGCTGTGGGTGCTGGAGGTCTTCGTCTTCGTGATCGGCGTGGGCTACCTGTGGGAGATGGTCGACGTGCTCGCCCGGCGCCGCTGGCGCGGGTGGCCGGTGCGCGGCGAGCACCACCCGGGCTGGCACCGCCCGTTCGTGAGCCTGCACGTCCCGACCCACAACGAGCCGCCGGAGATGGTCATCGAGACCCTCGAGCGGATGCTCGAGCTGGACTACGACGCGTACGAGATCCTGGTCATCGACAACAACACCGACGACCCCGCGCTGTGGCGGCCGGTGCAGGACTTCTGCGAGCAGTACGACGGGGTCACCTTCATCCACCTGGCCAACTGGCCCGGGTTCAAGTCCGGGGCGCTCAATTACGCGCTGACCCGGATGAACCCGCGCACAGAGGTCGTCGGGATCGTCGACGCCGACTATCACGTCGCCCCCGACTTCCTGGCCCACAACGCCCCGCTGTTCAGCGACGAGTCGGTGGCCTTCGTGCAGACACCGCAGGACTACCGGGACTGGGACGTCTCGGCGTACTTCCGCCGGCTCTACCACTCCTACGGCTACTTCTTCGACGTCAGCCAGGTGTCTCGCAACGAGCGCAACGGCGCCATCTTCGGCGGCACCATGGGACTGATCCGCGCCTCCGCGCTGGTCCGGTCCGGCGGCTGGGACGAGTGGTGCATCACCGAGGACGCCGAGCTGTCGCTGAGGCTGCTGAAGATGGGCTACAACGGCATGCACGTCGACCGCTCCTACGGCCGCGGCGTGATGCCGCTGACCTTCGAGACGCTCAAGAAGCAGCGCTTCCGGTGGTGCTTCGGCGGCATCCAGATCCTGCGCATGCACTGGCGCTCGTTGCTGCCCGGACGTCGCACCGAGGACAACCAGATGACCCTGGCGCAGCGCTGGGCCTACCTCGTCGGCGGGCTGCAGTGGTTCGGCGACCTCGCCGGAGCGCTGTTCACCTTCTTCCTGATCTCGGGCGCTCTCGACCTGATGCTGGGTGGGGGTCTGGTCGTACGCCGCCTCTCGGGGCTCCTCCTGTTCGCCACCGTCGCGCTGGTGCTCTTCGGCGCGGCCCGATCGATCGCCCTGGTCCGCCTGCGCAGCGGGGCCTCCTGGCGCGACGCGCTCGGCGCGTTCGGGCTCTGGCTGGCGCTCGGGGTGACCGTCGCCCGGGCCTCCTGGCTCGGGCTGGTCTCGCGCGAGGGCACCTTCCTGCGTACGCCGAAGATCAAGGGTCAGCCGCGGGTGCGGGACGTGATTCGGGGCAACCTGGTGGAGACCGTCGCGGCGTCGATCTGTCTCGTCATGGCCCTCGTGGTCGGCGTGCGCGGCGGGGCGACCGGCGTCGCCATCGCCGTGCTCCTCGCGTTCCAGGGTGTCGGCTACCTGCTGGCCCCCATCAACAGCTGGGCGGCGATCCGCAGCGACCTGCCCGCCGACCTGCGACGCCGTCGGGAGCGGATCTGGGCCTGGAGCGCCGCCGCAGCGCCCGCCGCTCGGCGCGGTGGACTGGTGCTGGCCTTCAGCTCGGTGTTGCTCGCCGGACTGGTCGCGCTCGCGGCGCCGGTGGGCAGCCCGGAGGTGCCCGAGGTCGGCGATGTCCACGGGGCGCTCGAGAAGAAGCCGCAGGGCGGGGACACGGAGCCGTCGGGCGAGCGGAGCCCGGGTCCGGACGCGGGGGAGGACCCGACCACCGACCCCACCCAGGCTCCGGAGTCCACGCCCAGCGGGGCCGGTGCGACCGCCAGCACCCGGCCGACCCAGACCACCGACCCGACGCCCTCCACCGCCCCCACCCGCGGTGCCGACCCGACCCCGGCGGCGCCCACCCAGCCCGGTTCGGGCGGTAGGCCGACCGACAAGCCGTCCAACGGCGGCGGCCCGAACAAGGCGCAGTAGGGCTGTGGGGGTCAGGACTGGTTCATCGTGCCGCTGATCGTGTCGACGCGCTTCGTCAACGTGACCGGCGTCGGGGCGCACTCCTGACCGACCTCGTCACAGATCTCCACACTCGTCCCGGTCACCCGGATCAGCTGCCCCTCAGGGGTCCAGCCGATCTTGTCGCCGAGCTCGACCGAGGTCTCGGTGCCCTGTCCGAGGTCGTGGACGCTCGCAGCTGCCTCGTCATAGCGGCAGTTGTCGTCCTCATCGCACATCGCGTAGGGAGCTGCCATGGCGTGGTTGCCATCGGGTGAGAGCGTGAGCCTGACCATCCCGCCGGCGAAGTCGGCGTAGCGATTGGTCAGGAGCACCTCGCCGCTGGCCACCTCGACCACGCGTTGCGTCTTGGCCCGGTCGTCCACGGTCACCGCGCGGCCGTCGATCACCTCCGTGGTGTAGCTCCCCGGGAGGCCCTTCGAGGTGGAGACCCGCCCGTTGCGCCAGGCGACGTCGAGGGTGCGGTCGTCGAGGGCGACGTACGCGTGTTCGCCGTCGACCGCGACGGGCGGCGTCTTCCAGCCCGCCCAGGTGTACTTCCCGGAGATCGGGACGTCGGCGACCTTCTCGCCGCTGCCGAGGTCGACGACGCGCACCAGCCAGCCGTCACCGTGCTCGACGGTCCAGGAGACGTAGGGCGAGTCCGGGTCGGTGCCGATCAGCCGGTCGCTCACGTCACCGAGGTCGAGCGGTTGTACGCCGGCCGTCGTGATCAGCGAGAGGCGCGCGTTGGACTGCGTGCTGCGAGCCAGTAGGCCGACGGAGGTGTAGCGCAAGTCGTTCACCGTGCCGCCGTACGTCACCACGCTCCCGTCGCCGAAGTGGACGCTGCCGCCCTCGGCGACCGCCCACCCCCGAGGGTCTCCCTCGGCGGCGGCGATGTGCGGCTCGTCGCCGCCGAGCGTTCCGCTCAGGGCGTACGTCCCGATCGCGCCGGCCATCGCGACAGCCGCCACCCCGGCGACCCAGCGGGCCCGGCGGCGCCGGCGGACGGCGCGAGCACGGAGGTGGAGCTCGTCGGTGGCCAGACGAGGCACGGCGACCTCGTCGGCGGCATCGCGGAGCAGCGTGCGCAGGTCGTTGTCGGTCACTGGGTCGCCTCCAGGGTGAGAGTCGGGTCGCCGAGGATCGTGCGGAGCTTGTCGAGGGCGAAGGAGGTCTGGCTCTTCACGGTGCCCTCCGAGCAGCCGAGGAGGTCTGCGGTGCGGCGTACGTCGAGATCCTCGTAGAAGCGGAGGACCACGACCGCGCGCTGGCGCGGGGGCAGCGCGGAGACCGCGTCGAGCAGCACCGAGCGGGTGGTCGGATCGTTCTCGTGACCGAGGTCGGGGAGGACCTCGGTGGGCCGCTCGCGGTTCCACGATGCCTTTCGGAACCAGCTCATCGCGGTGTTGAACAGCACCTGCCGGGCGTAGGCCGGGGCGGCTTCGAGCGTGCGCACTCGGCCCCAGCTGCCGTAGGTCTTCGCCAGCGCCGTCTGGACCAGGTCCTCCGCGCTGGCGTGGTCCCCGACGAGCAGGTAGGCAGAGCGATAGAGTCGCGGCCAGGCGACCTGGGCGAACTCGTCGAACTGCTCCTGGGTTGGGGGTCTCGCCATCGATCCATCCGATCTCTCGAGCCGATTGTCAGGGTTGAGGACGCGGTGAGGCCACCGATCGGTTGTATGTGTGTCGAACTCCCCTCGGGCACGGGCCCGGCCGAGGTGAGAGTTGGGCGTTCTGCCGCCTAGGATGTGCGGCATGCCAGAAATCACCCGCGACGAGGTCGCGCACCTGGCCGACCTCGCCCGCATCGACCTCAGCGACGCCGAGCTCGATCACCTTGCCCCGCAGCTGCAGGTGATCCTCGAGTCCGTCGCCTCGATCCAGGGGCTTGCCGGCGACGACGTGCCTGCCACCTCCCACCCGCTTCCGATGACCAACGTCTTCCGTGAGGACGTCGTCGTGCCCGGTCTGACGCCGGAGCAGGCGCTCTCCGGTGCGCCTGCCGTCGAGGAGCAGCGATTCTCGGTACCGCGGATCCTGGGGGACGAGCAGTGAGCGACCTGATCCTGAAGTCGGCAGCCGAGCTGGCCGACTCCCTTGCCGCCGGTGAGACCACCTCGGTCGAGCTGACCCAGGCCCACCTCGACCGGATCGCCGCGGTCGACGGCGCCGTCCACGCCTTCCTGCACATCGACGCCGAGGGTGCGCTGTCTCAGGCCGCCGCCTCCGACGCGCGCCGGGCCAACGGCGACGCGCTGCACGCTCTCGACGGTGTGCCGATCGCGGTCAAGGACGTGCTGACCACCATCGGCCTGCCGACGACCTGCGGCTCCAAGATCCTCGAGGGCTGGGTTCCGCCGTACGACGCGACCGTGGTCAAGAAGATCAAGGCAGCGGGCCTGCCGATCCTGGGCAAGACCAACATGGACGAGTTCGCGATGGGCTCCTCCACCGAGCACTCCGCGTACGGCCCGACGAAGAACCCGTGGAAGCTCGACCGGATCCCCGGCGGCTCCGGTGGTGGCTCGGCCGCAGCCGTCGCCGCCTTCGAGGCCCCGCTGGCGCTCGGCACCGACACCGGCGGCTCGATCCGCCAGCCGGGTGCCGTCACCGGCACCGTCGGCGTGAAGCCGACCTACGGGTCCGTCTCCCGCTACGGCCTGGTCGCCCTGGCCAACTCGCTGGACCAGGTCGGTCCGGTGACTCGTACGGTCCTCGACAGCGCCCTGCTGCACGAGCTCATCGGCGGCCACGACCCGCTCGACTCCACCTCGACGACCACCCCGGTGACCGGGCTCGTCGACGCGGCCCGTGCCGGCGCGACCGGCGACCTCAAGGGCGTCAAGGTCGGCGTCATCAAGGAGCTCGCCGGCGAGGGGTGGGCGCCCGACGTGATGCGCAAGTTCGACGAGTCGGTCGACCTGCTCACCAAGATGGGCGCCGACGTCGTGGAGGTCTCCACGCCGAGCTTCCAGCACGCGATGGCGGCCTACTACCTGATCCTGCCGGCGGAGTGCTCCTCCAACCTGGCCAAGTTCGACGCGATGCGCTACGGCCTGCGGGTCACCCCCGACGGCGACCCGTCGGCTGAGGACGTCATGAAGGCGTCCCGCGACGCCGGCTTCGGCGACGAGGTCAAGCGCCGCATCATCCTCGGCACCTACGCGCTCAGCAGCGGCTACTACGACGCCTACTACGGTCAGGCGCAGAAGATCCGCACCCTGATCATCGAGGACTTCAAGAAGGCCTTCGAGCAGGTCGACGTGCTGGTCTCGCCGACCTCCCCGTCGACCGCGTTCCCGCTGGGCGCGAAGCTCGACGACCCGCTCGCCATGTACGCACAGGACCTGGCCACCATCCCGGCCAACCTGGCCGGCACGCCCGGCATCTCCATCCCGGCCGGGGTCTCCGACGTGGACGGGCTGCCCGTCGGCGTACAGCTCCTGGCTCCGGTCCTGGAGGACGCCCGTCTCTACCGCGTCGGTGCCGCCCTCGAGGGCGCCGTCGGCCAGGTGCTCTCGATCGACAAGCTGGAGGTGGCCCGATGACCGAGACATTGGTCGGATTCGACGAGGTGCTGGAGCGCTACGACCCGGCGATGGGCCTCGAGGTCCACGTCGAGCTCAACACCAACACCAAGATGTTCTGCGGCTGCCCGGCGACGTTCGGCGGCGAGCCCAACTCGCAGGTCTGCCCGACCTGCCTCGGCCTGCCCGGCTCGATGCCGGTCGTGAACGCCAAGGCCGTGGAGAGCGCGATCCGGATCGGTCTGGCCCTGAACGGGGAGATCGCGGAGTGGTGCCGGTTCGCCCGGAAGAACTACTTCTACCCGGACATGCCGAAGAACTTCCAGACCTCGCAGTACGACGAGCCGATCGTCTACGACGGCTACCTCGACGTCGAGGTCGAGGGGGAGACCTTCCGGGTCGAGATCGAGCGCGCCCACATGGAGGAGGACACCGGCAAGACCACCCACATCGGTGGCGCGACCGGCCGCATCCACGGCGCCGACTACTCGCTGGTCGACTACAACCGGGCCGGCATCCCGCTGATCGAGATCGTCACCCGCCCGATCCTCGGCACCGGTGCCAAGGCGCCGCTGGTGGCGAAGGCCTACGTCGCCGCGCTGCGCGAGATCCTGCTGGGTCTGGGTGTCTCCGACGTACGCATGGACCAGGGCTCGATGCGCTGCGACGTCAACCTGTCGCTGTCCCCGAAGGGCTCGGGCAAGCTCGGCACCCGCACCGAGACGAAGAACGTCAACTCGCTGCGCTCGGTCGAGCGGGCCGTACGTTTCGAGATGTCGCGCCACGCCGGGATCCTCGACGCGGGGGAGGCGATCTTCCAGGAGACCCGCCACTTCCACGAGGACACCGGCACCACCTCGGCCGGCCGGGCGAAGTCGGACGCCGACGACTACCGCTACTTCCCCGAGCCCGACCTCGTCCCGGTCGCGCCGTCGCGCGAGTGGGTCGAGGAGCTGCGGGCGAGCCTGCCGGAGCGCACCGCTGACAAGCGGGCCCGCCTGCAGGTCGAGTGGGGCTACTCCGACCTGGAGATGCGCGACGTCTGGGCCGCCGGCGCGCTGTCGCTGATCGAGGCGACGGTCGCCGAAGGTGCCTCCGCACAGGCGGCCCGCAAGTGGTGGATGGCCGAGCTCTCCCGCAGCGCCAACGACCGTGGCGTCGAGCTCGCCGAGCTCGGTGTCACCCCGGTGCAGGTCGCCGAGGTGCAGAAGCTGGTCGATGCCAAGACGCTGACCGACAAACTGGCCCGTCAGGTCTTCGAGGGTCTTCTCGCTGGTGAGGGCACGGTCTCGGAGATCATCGACGCCCGTGGGCTCGCCGTGGTCTCCGACGACGGCGCGCTCGGCGCAGCCGTCGACGAAGCCATCGCTGCCCAGCCCGCGGTCGCCGAGAAGATCCGCGGCGGCAACCAGGCCGCAGCCGGTGCGCTCATCGGCGCGGTCATGAAGGCGACCGGCGGCAAGGCCGACGCCAAGCGTGTCCGCGAGCTGATCCTGGAGAAGCTCGCCTAGGACCCGCCGAGTCGGCGCGTCATGACGCGCCGACTCGGCGGTGGTTTTGGTCAGGATGAGCCGACTCGGCGATGGGGTGCACTGGCAGACTGTCCGGCGTGACCGTGACCGAGCCCTTCCGCATCGCACTGCTCATCGACGCCGACAACGCGCCTGCCTCGAAGATCGACGACATCTTGAACGACCTGGCCGAGTACGGCGAGGTGACGATCCGGCGGGCCTACGGCAACTGGACCAAGTCCGAGCTCAAGGGCTGGATCGAGGAGCTGCACGACGCGGCGATCAGGCCGATGCAGCAGTTCGACCTGACCGCGCACAAGAACGCCTCCGACATGGCGCTCGCGATCGACGCGGTCGAGCTGCTGCATGCGGCGATCCCGGACGCGTTCGCGCTGGTCTCCTCCGACTCCGACTTCACCCCGCTGGTGCACTACCTGCGGGAGAAGGGCCGCGCGGTCTACGGCTACGGCCGGGAGAAGACGCCGGCGCCGTTCAAGAGCGCCTGCACCCGGTTCACGGTGGTGGAGAAGCTCGGCGGCTCCGAGGAGGAGACCGAGGCCGACACCGAGCCCGGGACCACGCGCACCCGCAAGCAGTCGTCCTCGGCGACCAACGGGCAGGCGCTGAAGCGCAACGCCCGTTTGATCCAGCTGCTGCGCAACTCCATCGCCGCTGCCGCCGACGACGACGGTTGGGCCCTGGTCGGCACCGTGGTCTCCCGCATCCGCAACCAGTCCTCCGAGGACCCGCGCAACTACGGGTACGCCACCTGGACCAAGCTCATCAAGGCGATCGACCTCTTCGAGCTCAAGGACGAGGGCACCTCCGCGATCGCGGTCAGCGACAAGCGCACCAAGAAGTGACGTACGTCTTCTAGCGCTTGGCCACCGAGTCGTCGGCTGCTTTCGGGCGGGCGCACTTGATCCCCTTGGGCACCGATCCGTGGAGGTGCTTCAGCGCGGCCTTGAAGTCGCGGCAGCGCTCGGTGTCCTCCTCCTTGTTGCGGGGGTAGCCGATCGCCGCGTTGACCCCACCCATGTCGAGGGCGTCGGCGAGCGGGTTGATGTCGCGGGCGACGGTCCAGTACCACCGCGAGATCGGCGCGCTGTAGTCCAGCGACCGGGCGAGCTCGGGACGGCGGCGCAGGTCGATGTCGAAGTAGGCGCCGGCGTCGGTGTAGTTGGCCTCGCCGGTCAGCTGGATGTAGCCACGGCCGGTGAACTTTCGCTTGTCGCGGCCCTTGGCGTCGTGGTGGAAGGAGCTCTCGTTGGCGAGCGTGGTCAGATACGCCGCCTGCCGGTAGGCGGTGGTGATCCCGGCATCGGCCATCGCGCGGTTGAGGCTGGGCAACCCGGTCTCGACGGTGCTCCGGTCGCCGACCTTCTCGCCGAACATGGCGACCAGATCGGCGTACGTGACCGATGTCCGTGCCTCCTGCGCGCCGGCCGTCGTGGTCGGGGATAGGGCGAGAAGGGTGGCCGAGATCGATGCTGCGACAAGGCCGAGAATCCTGTGGCGCATGGGGACAGAGTGACTGCTCGTCGGCGATCCCGCAAGAGGCCCCCGCCCGGCATAGGATGGGGCGTCTCAATCAACACACGCCGTGGTGGGGGAAGCCGGTCGAATCCCGGCGCTGACCCGCAACCGTAGGCCCAGGCACCGAGAGTGTCCTGAGCGAGCCGGAGCACCTGCCGACGGACGCGTACTGACCTGACGCTGTCGTGGAAAGCAGCGGGTCGGCCCTGGGCCTTCCCGACGAACAGCGCGGAAGGAACCATGAAGAAGACCGTCCTCGGTGGCATCGCCGCCACCCTCGCCCTCACCTCGCTCGCCGGTTGTGGCGAGAAAGCCGTCGAGGAGGGGGAGAAGCCCACCTACGACGCCAAGGTGTCCACCTCGGTGGCCGACTGGCTCGTCGCCCAGGCGCCGGAGGGCGTGGCCCGCAACGCGCAGTACGGCACCGACGACTTCGGGCTCAGCGCCGACATCGGGATCGCGCTGGCAGAGGTCGGCGGCTACGACGAGGAGATCTCCACGATCGCCGCGGCGGTGATGGAGAACAAGTTGGCCTACACCTCGCCCGGGTTCGGCACCGTCACCTCGGCCGGGGCCACCGCGAAGGCGCTGGTCCTCCAGCAGAACGTCGACGCCTCCGACCCCGGTCTGCTGAAGCAGCTCGAGGGCACGGTCGCCGAGAACGGCCGTATCGCCGACGAGCTCGACCCCAAGAACAAGAAGGCGGCCGACTACTCCAACACCATCGGACAGTCGTACGCCGTGTGGGCACTGAACAACGCCGAGAGCGAGAAGGCCGCGGCGGCGACGGAGTTCCTGGCCGGGCAGCAGTGCGAAGAGGGGTGGTTCCGGGTCACCTTCGCGGCCGACCCCACCGCCGCTGACCAGACCTGCGACGCCGACCCGAAGGCCGTCCCGGACGCCGACGCCACCGCGTTCGCGCTGATCGCCCTGTCCGGGGTCGCGTCCCCGGAGGCGGAGAAGGCCGTCAAGGCCGGCGTGGACTGGCTGAAGGAGACCCAGGCAGAGGACGGGTCGTTCAAGGCGGCCACCGGCAACATCGCCAACTCCAACACCACCGGCCTGGCCGGGTGGGCGTTCGGTCGCGCCGGTGAGACCGACGCCGCGGAGAAGGCGGCCAGCTGGGTCGCCGACCACGTCGTGACCTGTGGCGACGACGCCGGCGCGGTGGCCTATGACGACGCCGCGCTGACCGAGGGCAACACCAAGGGCCTGACCAAGGAGTCCGAGGGGATGTACCGCCTCGCCGCCGCCCAGGCGCTGCCGTCGCTGGTCTTCCTGCCCAAGGATGCGACCGCGAAGAGCTCGTGCTGATCCTGCGGTCCGCTGCGGTGGCTCTGGCGATCCTCGCCGGGGCCGCCGCCCCCGTCTTCACCTCCGTCTCCTCCGTCTCCGCGTCGTCCCCTCAGGCGTGCGACGGGGTCACCGTCGTCGTCGAGCCCAACGCTCTGGGTGGCGACCCCGAGGTCACCTGTGTCCAGCCCGAGGAGGGTGACACCGGCGCCGACCTCTTCGAGAAGGCGGGACATCCACTCACCTATGTGACCTCGATGCCCAGCGTCGTATGTCGCATCGATGAGCGGCCGAAAGCCGCCGGTTGCGCCCAGATGCCGCCTGCCGACGCGTACTGGTCGCTGTGGATCAGCGACGATTCGGGGGCCTGGAGCTATGCCTCCAGAAATGTTACCGAAATCAGCGTGACCTCCGGGCAGGGTGTTGCGTTCACGTGGATAGACGACAATGTCGTTACCGCTCCGGCGACGGAGCTTGGGGATGCTGTGGGGGCGCCCTCAAGCCCGTCGCCGGAGTTATCTCCGGAGGAGCCGACGGATTCCGCCTCCGAGACCGAGCATCTGCCCGCCTGGGTCGCGCCCGCGGGGATCGTCGCACTCTTCACCGTCGCCGGTGCCGTGTGGTGGCGCCGACGATGAGCGCCATGCTTCGTACGGCCGCGGTCGCGCACCTGCCCCGTGATCTGCACCCCGTCGCCTGGTGGGTGTGGGCGATCGGCATGGCTGCGTACGCCTCCTTCACCATCAATCCGCTGCTGCTCCTGCTCGTGGTGGGGGTGGTGTCGGTCGTGGTCGCCGCCCGTCGTGGCGAGCAACCGTGGGCGAAGGCGTTCCGGCTCTACATCGGCCTCGCGGTTTTCATCGTCGTGACCCGGGTGCTCTTCCGGGTGCTGCTGGGCGCCGTTCCGGGTCACGTGATCCTCGACCTGCCCGAGATCCCGCTCCCGGAGTGGGTGCTGGGGATCCGGCTGCTCGGGCCGCTCACGCGCGAGGCGCTGCTGGCCGGTCTCTATGACGGGATGCGGCTGGGCGTCATCGTGATCTGCGTCGGCGCGGCCAACGCGCTGGCGAACCCGAAGCGGCTGCTGCGCTCGCTGCCGCCGGCGCTCTACGAGATCGGCACCGCTGTCGTGGTGGCCGTGACGGTGTTGCCGCAGCTGGCCGAGTCGGTGCAGCGGGTGCGCGCCGCGCAACGGCTGCGTGCCGGTGCGACCGGAAACGTCAGGCGCCTGCGCCGCTTCCTGGTGCCGGTGCTCGAGGACGCCCTGGAGCGGTCGATGGCGCTGGCGGCGGGCATGGACACGCGCGGCTACGGACGTACGGCCGGCGTCCCGGTCGCCACCAGGCGGATCACCTCGGCGCTCATGCTGGTCTCGCTCGTCGGGCTCTGCGCCGGCGTCTACGCGGTGCTGGACGGCACCACGCCAGGCTGGCTGGCCGCCACCATGCTCGCGCTCGGCGTCGGCGCCGCCGCCGGTGGGCTGGCGCTCGCCGGCCGCCGGGTGACGCGGACCGTCTACCGGCCCGACCGATGGCGCTGGCCGGAGGTCGTGGTGGCTCTGAGCGGGATCGTGGTCGGCGCCGTGGGCTGGTGGGTCGCCCGCTACCAGGTCCCGGTCGCCTTCCCGGGGGTGAGTACCGTCCCGGACGTCACGCTGATCGCCATGGCCGGGGTGCTCGTCGGGCTGGTCCCGGCCGTCGCCGCCCCGCTACCGGCATCATCGCTCGTTGACCAGGAGGCAGTCGCATGATCGAGCTGCGAGGCATCACGTTCACCCCGCCCGACTCCTCCGAGCACGTGCTCAAGGACGTCGACCTCACCATCGAGGAGGGCGAGCTGCTGCTCGTCTCCGGCCCGACCGGCTCGGGGAAGTCGACCCTGCTCGGCGTGCTTGCCGGCCTGGTGCCGCGCTTCTCCGGAGGTGTGCTCGACGGTGACGTCCTGCTGGACGGCACCTCGATCGTCCGTACGCCGCCGCGCGAGCGCGCCGGGATCATCGGCTACGTCGGGCAGGACCCGGTGGCCGGGTTCGTCACCGACACGGTCGAGGAGGAGCTCGCCTACGGGATGGAGCAGCTCGGCCTCCCGCCGGCGACCATGCGGCGCCGGGTCGAGGAGACCCTCGACCTGCTCGGCATCGCCGAGCTACGGCAGCGGTCGCTGCGTACCCTCTCGGGCGGGCAGCAGCAGCGCGTCGCGATCGGCTCGGTGCTCACCACCCACCCCCGGGTCGTCGTGCTCGACGAACCCACCTCCGCCCTCGACCCCACCGCCGCCGAGGACGTACTCGCCACCATCACCCGGCTGGTCCACGACCTCGGCACCTCCGTCGTCCTCGCCGAGCACCGGCTCGAGCGGGTCGTACCGTTCGCCGACCGCATCGCACTCCTCGTCGGCGACGGCTCCGTCGCCGTCGGCGACCCCGCCGAGATTCTGGAGACCTCGCCCATCGTGCCGCCGCTCGTCGAGCTCGGCCGTGAGCTCGGCTGGTCGCCGCTGCCGCTGACGGTGCGGGATGCGAGGCGGCGGGCGCGGGGGGTGGCGCTTGCTGACCGTGTTGGCCTCGACACGCCTCCGCCTAGCGGCTCCGGCGGCTCGACCAGCGGCCTCGTCGGCTTGAGGGCCGGCTCTCTCACTGTCACTCGAGGACGTACACCGGTCCTGCACGACGTCTCGATCGAGCTGCCCGCGGGGCGGGTGACGGCGCTGATGGGACGCAACGGCTCGGGCAAGTCGACGCTGCTGTGGACGCTGCAGGGGACCCAGAAGCGGCTGGCCGGTTCGGTGGACGTCGGCGGCAAGGATCCGGCGACCCTCGAACCCGACGAGCGACGCGAGCTCGTCGGGCTGCTGCCGCAGACCGCGGCCGACCTGCTCTACCTGGAGACGGTCGCTGAGGAGTGCGACGCGGGTGGCCCGCGGACCAGGGAGATCCTGGACAGCCTCGTCCCCGGCATCCCCGACGGCCAGCACCCGCGCGACCTCTCCGAGGGCCAGCGCCTGGCTCTGGCGCTGTCGCTGATCCTGAGCGCCGACCCGCCGGTCGTGCTCCTCGACGAGCCCACCCGCGGCCTCGACTATGCCGCCAAGCACGCTCTGTCCGAGATCCTGCGCGAGCTCACCGAGGCCGGCAAGGCGGTCCTGGTGGCGACCCACGACGTCGAGTTCGTCGCCGAGGCCGCCGACGACGTGGTGGTGCTCGCCGACGGCGAGGTGGTCTCCGCCGGTGACGTACGCACCGTCACGGCGGAGTCGCCGGCGTTCGCGCCGCAGGTGAGCAAGGTCTTCGGCCCGGGCTGGCTGCACGTACGCGAGATCGTCGCGGCGGTGGGCCAGAGATGATCAGGTTCTCGCCCCGCACCGCGGTCCTGCTCGTGGTCATCTCCGTGGCCGGGCTGATGATGTTCGGCTGGCCGCTGCTGCTCCACGGCTACGACCGGGTGCAGCCGCCGTTCATCTTCCTGGCGCTGATTCCGCTGATGCTGGTGGTGCTGCTGAGCGAGCTCTCCGCGGGCGGGATCGACACCCGGATGATCGCGGTCCTCGGCGTGCTCAGCGCGATCGAGGCGGTTCTGCGCGCCGTCTCCGCCGGCACCGGCGGGGTGGAGCTGGTCTTCTTCATGCTCATCCTCGGCGGCCGGGTCTTCGGTCCGGCCTTCGGGTTCGTCCTCGGCTGCACCAGCCTGTTCGTCGCCGCGCTCGTCACCGCCGGCGTCGGACCGTGGCTGCCCTACCAGATGCTCGGCGCCGCCTGGGTGGCGATGGGGGCCGGGCTCCTGCCACGCGCGAGCGGCTGCCGGGAGATCGGGCTGCTGGCGGCGTACGGGATCTTCGCCTCGTACGCCTACGGGCTCCTGCTCAACCTGCAGGGCTGGCCGTTGCTCACCGGCGTCACGGTGCCCGGCGCGAGCGGCAACCTCTCCTACGAACCCGGTGCCGCGGTCGGCGAGAACCTGGCGACGTTCCTGCGCTACACCCTGGTCACCTCGACCAGCAGCTGGGACACCGTGCGCGCGATCACCACCGCGGTCGCCATCGCCCTGCTCGGTCCCGCCGTTCTCGCCACCCTGCGCCGCGCCGCCCGCCGGGCCACCGTCACCGGCGTCGTCTCGGCGCCCTAGACGCGCTGGTGCTCGGAGACCCGGGTGAGAAAGGCGAGCAGCAGCTGGTGGACGCGGTCGGGTTGCTCCATCTGTACGAAGTGGGTGCCCTCGAGCTCGACGAACGTGCCGTTCTTGACCCCGGCGGCGACCTTCGACATGTGACGCGCACCGGCGATGAGGTCGCGGGTGCCCGCGACCAGCACCACCGGCACCTTGATCCGGCGCAGCGAGACCGGGCGGCGCTGGGAGGTGCGCAGCGCGAGGTGGAAGTACCACTCGACCGGGGTGGTCAGGAACTCCGCCAGCGCGGCCGCGGCGAGTTCGGGATCAGGGACCTTGCCGATCAGACCGGCCTTGGAGAACACCTCGATCGCTCGCGGGCCGAGCTCAAGGCGCGCCGCCAGGGGAGTGATCAGGGAGCCGGTGCGAGACAGCACCCTCGAGGCGGTGCGGGTCACGATCGCGGCCGCGGGGGCGGGCAGCCGCAGCGGCCCCAGCATCGACTTGAACGTGTCGCCGGGCACCCCGGCGACACCGAAGATGCCGGAGACCCGCTCGGGATGGTCCGCGGCCAGCTCGAACGCGGTGTTGACCCCGATCGACCAGCCCATCACGACCGGCCGGGAGAGCGCGAAGGCGTCCATCACCGACAGCGCGTCCTCGGCGAAGTGCCTCGAGGTGGTCTGCTCCGGATCCTTCGGCCGCGCCGAGCCGGAGGTGCCGCGGTGCTGCCAGGAGACGACGCGTACGCCGCACGAGGTGTGCAGCAGCGCCGGCCAGTTCCAGGGGCTGGTGCCGAGGCCGTTGCACAGCAGCACCGTCGGCCCCTCGATCACGCCCTCGGGGTCGTTGGTCCACGCGCGGATCAGGGTGCCATCGTCGGAGAGCACGTCCCGGAACGCGACCGTCGACTCGGCCATCGCCCGTGGAATGCTCATGCAGTCATTCTCTCCGAAGCGAGCAGCTGGAGATAGTTCTGCACATCCTCACGCTCGGCACGCCGCAGCAGGAGCGCCTCCTCGGCGGCCTTGGCGTTGTGCCGGGCGACGAGCTGGGAGGCCACCGGCCAGGCGAGCAGCAGCTGGATAGGTCGTAGGAACGGGCCGACCATCCGCCCCGCGGTGCGAGCGGCGACGAGGGCGGCGACTTGGGCGACGGCAGCGGTGTGTACGGGTGCGGTGATGGTCGACAACGGAGCAACTCCAAGGACTGGCGGGACCGGGCGGCGAGGGGGAGTTGTCACCGAACTGTAGTGACCTCAACGTTCGGAGTCAGTGACGTTCCGATGTCGCTTGTGTGAAACACGGCACTACACCGGGGTGGACTCCGCCGGCACGTGATGCTCGGGCTTGCCGGTGCGCGTCGCGCCCGCGGAGGCGACCACGACACACGCGATGGCCAGCCACTGCAGGACAGAGAGCCCCTCGTGGAGGATCAGGATCGCGGCCAGCGCGCCGGCGGCCGGCTCCAGCGACATCAGGATCGCGTAGAGCCCCGACTTGATCGAACGCAGGGCGACGAGATCGAGGGAGTACGGGATCACCGAGGACATCAGGCCCACCATCAGCCCGACCAGCCACACGTGCGGAGAACCCAGCCCGTCGGCGTACGCCATGGCCGCGGGCGTCAGCGCCACCGCCGCGACCGTGGAGGCCAGAGCGAGCCCGTCGAGCCCCTCCCACCGCGCTCCGGTCGCCTTCGACAGCACGATGTACGCAGCCCAGCAGGCACCGGCGAGCAGCGCGAACAGCACGCCCACGATCGAGATCCGGCCGGGCTCGAGACCGAGCAGCACCACCCCTGCGGCCGCCAGCGCGACCCAGACCAGGTCGCGGGCGCGCCGCGAGGTGACCAGCGCGATGGTGAGCGGACCGATGAATTCAATGGTGACCGCGATCCCGATCGGCAGCCGGGCGAAGGACTGGTAGATGGCCCAGTTCATCAGCCCGAGCGAGGCCCCGAAGGCGACCACGACGAGCCAGTCGCGGCGGGCGAGGCCACGGACCCGGGGCCGGGTGATCGCCAGCAGGATCAGCGCTGACAGCGTCAGCCGCAGCCACACCATGGCCGTCGGGGTGACCTCGTCGAAGAGCGACTTGGCGAAGGTCGCGCCGACCTGCACCGACGCGATCCCGATCAGGACCAGGACGACCGGGTGGGCCAGCCTCGCCCGGAGAGAGCCTCCACCGGTTGAGAAGCGTGTGACCACCCGGTCAGTCTAGGACCACGTAAAGACCGCTACTGCGCCGAGTCCGTCTGCGAGACGTTGGACAGGTTGATGGCCTTGTTGGCCTCCTCCGCGAGCCGCTCGGACCCACGCCGCGACTCCTGCGGGACCATCGCATGCTCGACATGGTCCTGCTCGTAGAGCTCCGGCGGGATCGGCGGGGGCACGGTGGCCGTGATCCGCGATCCGTCGGGGCGGATGCCACCGTGCGGCTCCTCGTCGAGGTGCTTGCTGATCCGCGGCCCCTGGTCGGCGAGCGGCACGATGACCGGCGAGCCCTTGGAGACCACGAACTCCTCGCCGCGGACGCTGATCGGGATGTCGTACTCCTCGCCCGGGGTGTCCACGACGGTGAACACGATCTGGTCGCTGGTCAGCGCGACCTGCATCCGGGTCGAGTGCCACTGGACCCGGAAGACCAGCGAGCCCCACTCGACCGGCAGGCGCGGGTCGAAGGAGAGCTTGCCGTCGTAGTCGCGCATGCCGCCGAAGCCGAACGCCAGACCGCCCCACACGCCGCCGGTGGAGGCGATGTGCATCCCGTCGACGGTGTTGCCGTGCATGTTGTGGAGGTCGACGTAGAGCGCGTCGTAGAAGTAGCGCAGCGCGTCGTCCTGGTAGCCCACCTCGGCCGCCACGATCGACTGCACGACGGCCGACAGCGTCGAGTCGCCGGTGGTGATCGGGTCGTAGTACTCGAAGTCGGCCCGCTTCTGCTCGGGGGTGAACCGGTTGCCCTGCTGGAAGAGGGCGAGCACCACGTCGGTCTGCTTGAGCACCTGGAACCGGTAGATCACCAGCGGGTGGTAGTGCAGCAGCAGGGGACGTACCTCGTCCGGGGTGTTGGGCAGGTCCCACACCTCGCGGTCGAGGAAGTTGTCGTCCTGCGGGTGGATGCCGAGCCCCTCCTCGTAGGGGATGTGCATCGCGGCGGCGCAGCGACCCCACTCCTCGACCTCGTCGGGCGAGATGTCGAGCCGGCCCATGACCTGCGCATACTCGCGCGGATAGTCCGCCCGGAGCATCTCGATGGTCTCGACGGCCTTCTCCAGGTTGTAGCGGGCCATCACGTTGGTGAACAGGTTGTTGTTGACCACCGTGGTGTACTCGTCCGGCCCGGTCACGCCGTGGATGTGGAAGGACGGCTCGCCGTTGTGGCGCCAGAAGCCGAGATCGGCCCACATCCGCGAGGTCTCGACCAGGATGTCGACGCCCTCGCGGATGAGGTAGCCGATGTCACCGGTCGCGTAGACGTACTTCATCAGCGCGAAGGCGATGTCGGCGTCGATGTGCACCTGCGCGGTGCCGGCCGCGTAGTAGGCCGAGGCCTCCTGCCCGTTGATGGTGCGCCAGGCGAACAGCGCCCCCTTCGCGGCCATCTCCGAGGCTCGCTGCCGGGCCGCGGGGAGCATCACCGAGCGGGCGTGCATCACGTTGCGGGCGACCTCGGGCTGGGTGTAGCAGAGGAACGGGATCACGTAGCACTCCGTGTCCCAGAAGTAGTGCCCCTCGTAGCCCGAGCCGGTGACCCCCTTCGCAGGGACGCCGAGACCGTCGGTGCGGGCGGTCGCCTGGGCCAGCGAGAACAGGTTGAACCGGATCGCCTGCTGGGCCGCGGCGATGTCCTCGTCGTCCTCCGTACGGGCGGCGGAGATCTCGACGTCGGCGGCGGACCAGAACTCGTCGTACCAGTTGCGCTGGTCGCGCTCGAAGTGGCCGACGCCCAGGCGGATCGCCCGGTCGAGCGTACGTCCGCAGCGGTCGGCCAGCTCGCGCACCGGCACCCCACGGGAGGTGTGGTACGCCACGGTCTTCTGCAACCGCAGCGTGCTGCCCTCGGTCGCGTCGACCCGGAAGACCGTCTTGGCCAGGTCGTCCTCGGCGCGGACGACGGTCTCGACCGGGTCCGGCGTCTCGATCTGGTGGGCGGCGCTGACCGCGATCGTCATCCCGGAGTTGGCGCACCGGTAGCCGAGGGTCATCTGCTCCTCGTCGGCGACCGACATCTGGGGGAGCAGGACGCGGGTGTCGAAGGCGGAGGCCTTGCGCGGGTCCATGCCCTCGCCCAGCGCCGCCGACGGCACGTGGTACTCGTCCTTGCCGTCTTGCCGGTTCAGCAGCTGGGAGGAGACGACGATCGGCGCCGCGCCGCTCAGCATCGTGATCTCGAGGGTCTGGATCGAGAGGTGCCGCTGCGTCATCGACACCATCCGGGTCGACTTGATCGCGACCCGCTTGCCCGAGGGCGTACGCCACACCAGATGCCGCCGCAGCACACCCTCGCGGAAGTCGAGCACCCGCTCGTACTCCTCCAGGTCCGAGGTGCCGAAGGTCAGCGGCTCGTCGTCGACGTAGATCTTCATGATCTTGGCGTCGGGGGCGTTGACGATGGTCTGGCCCGTCTTGGCGAAACCGTAGGCGTTCTCGGCGTGGCGGATCGGCCAGGTCTCGTGGAACCCGTTGATGAAGGTGCCGTGCGCGTAGGTCGGGCGACCCTCCTCGGGGGTGCCGCGCATGCCGAGATAGCCGTTCGCGACGCTGAAGATCGTCTCGGTCAGGCCGAGGTCGTCGGGGGAGTAGCTCGTCTCCACCAGCCGCCACGGGTCGATGGGGTAACGGGCCCGGTCCAGGGGGTTCGGGCCGACGTTGGTTCTCACTGCTGTGCTCCTCGAGCAGGGTCGTCTGGGACAAGTTCAGCAAGGTCGGAAACGACGAGACTGGCGCCGGCGGCCGTGAGGGTGTCGTGGCCTGCGCCACGGTCCACCCCGACGACGAGCGCGAAATCTCCTGCCTTGCCGGCGCGCACCCCGGAGACGGCGTCCTCGAGGACGACGGCCTCGCTCGGGGTGGCTCCGAGGACCTTACCGGCGTAGACAAACGTGTCCGGCGCAGGCTTGCCGGGAAGCCCCTGCTCATCTGCGACGGCTCCCGACACGACCGTCTCGAACCGGTCCAGCAGCCCCGCCGCCTTCAGCACGGTCGGCGCGTTGACCGACGAGGACACCACGCCGAGCCGGACGTCGAGGGTGGTCAGATAGTCCAGGAAGCGCACCGAGCCGGGGTAGGCCTCGACGCCGTCGCGTTCGAGCACCATGTTGAAGGCGATGTTCTTCCGGTTGCCTAGACCGCAGACGGTCTCGAGCTCGGGCGCGTCGTCCGGGGTGCCCTCGGGAAGCCGGATGTCGCGGGAGGCGAGGAAGTCACGGACGCCGTCGTAGCGCGGCTTGCCGTCGACGTACGCGAAGTAGTCCTGGTCGGTGTAGGCCGGCGCACCCGGGGTCTTCTCCTGCAGGTAGGCGTTGAACATCTCCTCCCACGCACGCATGTGCACGACCGCGGTCGGCGTGATCACGCCGTCCAGGTCGAAGAGGATCGCGGTGAACGTCTCCCAGGCAACAGGTCTGGTCATGACTTCAGGCTAGGGGCTGGGCGGCCCAGGCCGAAGAATCAGGCCCCGCTGGCGGTGGTGTTTTCCCTCACCGCTCTTTCGGCGAAATCTCCTGGCCACAGACGCCGGGCGGGTGGATGCTGGAAGACATGGGTACGCAGCTGCTGGTTGGGACCCGCAAGGGTCTGTGGATAGGGCGCTCTGACGACGCCCGGCAGGACTGGGACTTCACCGGTCCGCACCATGACATGGAGGAGATCTACTCCGCCATGATCGAGCCCGGGACCGGGCGAGTCCTTGCCGGATGCTCCTCGCTGTGGCTGGGTGCGCTGGTGCGCGCCTCGGCCGACGGCGGCGAGACCTGGACCGAGACCTCGATGTCGTTCCCCGAGGACGTCGACGCGAGCCTGGCCCGGGTCTGGCAGCTCCAGCCCGGCCTCCCGGAAGGCACGATCTGGGCGGGTGTCGAGCCCGGCGCGATCTTCCGGTCCCGTGACGGTGGGGCGAGCTTCGAGCTGGTGCGCGGGCTGTGGGACCACCCGCACCGCACCGAGTGGAACGAGGGTTTCGGAGGGCAGGCGTTCCACACGATCCTGCCGCACCCCACCGACCCCGACTCGGTGACCGCGGCGATCTCGACCGGCGGCGTCTACCAGACCCGCGACGGCGGGGAGACCTGGGAGGCCCGCAACAACGGCATCATCGCGGTCTTCCTGCCCGAGGGGCAGCAGTATCCCGAGTTCGGCCAGTGCGTCCACAAGGTCGCCCGCCACTCCTCCCGTCCCGAGCGGCTCTACCTGCAGAACCACGGTGGGGTCTATCGCTCCGACGACGAGGGCCTGTCCTGGAAGTCCATCGCCGACGGGCTGCCCACCGACTTCGGCTTCGCGATGGTCGTCCACCCGCAGGAGCCCGACACGATCTTCACCTTCCCGATCGGCGCCGGCGAGTCCCGCTACCCGCCGGAGGCCAAGCCGATCGTGTGGCGCTCGCGCGACGCCGGGGACCACTGGGAGGCGCTCGACAAGGGCCTGCCCGACCACTTCTACGTGGGCGTCATGCGCGACGCGATGTGCGCCGACGACCACGAGGTGGCCGGTGTCTACTTCGGCGCCCGCAACGGCTCGGTCTGGGCGTCTGCCGACGCCGGCGAGACCTGGCGCGAGATCCTCCGCGACATCCCCGACGTGCTGGTGGTCAGGGCTTCGAAGGTGTGATCAGTCGGTCACGGGGTCATGGACCGCGAACCCGAGGAGTTCGGCGACCTTACGCATGTTGCTGTCGTGGGTGGCGACCGTGACGTTCTCGGTCCCGACGCGCAGCGCCGACGCCAGATGGATCGCGTCCAATGACTTGATGTGGGGTTCGATCGCTCTGGCCTCGTCGACGAGGACGTCGTCGATGGTCAACAACGTGAGCTCGTCGACGAAGTCATCGACGATCGAGACAGGGAGTTGATCGCGGCGAAGCACTCGGGTCATCTCGAGGTGCAGCAGCCGCGAAGAGAGGAAGACGTCGCCGTTGTCGCAGCGCTCGTCGTACCAGTCCGCGGCGGCTTGGCTGTGTCCGAGCAGGGCGCGGAGCGCGACGGACGAGTCCAGGTACCACGTCCGCTCAGAGATCGATGTCACTGTTGACCTCATCGAGGATGTCGTCGAGATCGCCGGAGAGTGCGACGGCGGCACGGCCCGAGAGACGTCTGTGTGGTCGTTTCGGAGGAGTTGCCAAACCGGCGTTGACCAGCGCCTCCACTGGGTTGTCCGAGCCCTGGACCTCGGGCACGAGACGTAGCACCGCGCGCCCCCTGTTGGTCACCCGGAAGGACTCACCGTCCTCGATGACGGCTCGGGTCACCGCGGAGATCCGCTGGTTCAGCTCGGTCATCGTGATCGTCTTCATGAGGTAAATCTAGCATGTAGATGCTAGAAAAGGCCCATGCGGACCGACGCCACCGTCAGGCAGGTGGAGACGCTCGGATCTGCTCTTGCCGTGCTTCGCCTGGCGCCGGCGTTCCGCTGACACCCGTCGGCCGCAGGCAGGTCGTGAACGATCGATTCGTCCACCGCGTGGCGCGGCGTCAGAGGACTACGCCAACGGGTCTAGCCTTCTGGCATGCCCACTCTTCGCTCCGCAACCTCGACCTCGGGCCGCAACATGGCGGGTGCCCGCGCGCTGTGGCGCGCGACCGGCATGACCGATGACGACTTCGGCAAGCCGATCATCGCGATCGCCAACTCGTTCACCGAGTTCGTGCCCGGCCATGTCCACCTCCGTGACCTCGGCAAGATCGTCGCCGAGAAGATCCAGGAGGCCGGGGGAGTGGCCAAGGAGTTCAACACGATCGCCGTCGACGACGGCATCGCGATGGGCCACGCCGGGATGCTCTACTCGCTGCCGAGCCGCGAGCTGATCGCGGACGCGGTCGAATACATGGTGGAGGCGCACCGCGCCGACGCGATCGTGTGCATCTCCAACTGCGACAAGATCACCCCCGGCATGCTGCTCGCCAGCCTGCGCCTCAACATCCCGGTCGTCTTCGTCTCCGGCGGCCCGATGGAGGCCGGCAAGACGGTCGCCGTCGAGGGCCTGGTCCACGACAAGCTCGACCTGGTCGACGCGATGGTGCTCTCGGTCAACGAGGCGGTCAGCGACGAGCTGCTCGACACGGTCGAGCGCTCCGCCTGTCCGACCTGCGGCTCCTGCAGCGGCATGTTCACCGCCAACTCGATGAACTGCCTCACCGAGGCCATCGGCCTCAGCCTGCCCGGCAACGGGTCGACGCTGGCCACCCACGCCAAGCGCCGGGCGCTCTTCGAGGAGGCGGGCCGCACCATCGTCGAGCTGTGCCGCCGCTACTACGAGGAGGGCGACGAGTCCGTCCTGCCACGGAGCATCGCGAACCGGTCCGCGTTCGAGAACGCGGTCGCCCTCGACGTCGCCATGGGCGGCTCGACCAACACCGTCCTACACCTGCTCGCGGCCGCGCGTGAGGCCGAGCTCGACTTCAACGTGCACGACATCGATGCGATCTCGCGTCGGGTGCCGTGCCTGAGCAAGGTCGCGCCCAACAGCCCGAAGTACCACATGGAGGATGTCCACCGCGCCGGCGGCATCCCTGCCCTGCTCGGCGAGCTGCGCCGTGGCGGCGCGCTCAACGAGGACGTCCACACCATCCACTCCGACACCATCGACGAGTGGCTCGGCACCTGGGACATCCGCGCCGAGAACCCCAGCCAGGAGGCGCTCGACCTCTTCCTCGCCGCACCGGGCGGGGTGCGTACGACCGAGGCGTTCTCCACCGAGAACCTCTGGGCGAGCCTGGACACCGACGCCGCCGAGGGCTGCATCCGCGACTTCGAGCACGCCTATTCCGCCGACGGCGGGCTGGCGATCCTGTCGGGCAACATCGCGCCCGACGGCTGTGTCGTGAAGACCGCCGGGGTCCCCGACGACTGCCTGACGTTCACCGGCACCGCGATCGTCTTCGAGTCCCAGGACGCCGCGGTCGAGGGCATCCTCGCCAAGAAGGTCGAGGCCGGCCACGTCGTGGTGATCCGCTACGAGGGCCCGAAGGGCGGGCCGGGTATGCAGGAGATGCTCTACCCGACCTCGTTCCTCAAGGGCCGCGGTCTGGGTCAGAAGTGCGCGCTGATCACCGACGGCCGCTTCTCCGGCGGCACCAGCGGCCTCTCGATCGGCCACGTCTCCCCGGAGGCGGCCGGCGGCGGCCTGATCGCCCTGGTCGAGGACGGCGACCCGATCTCCATCGACATCCCGAACCGCTCGATCTCCCTCGACGTCGACGACCTGGTCCTCGACCAGCGTCGCGCCGCTCAGGAGAAGCGGGACAAGCCCTACACCCCGGCCAACCGCGACCGGAAGGTCTCCGCGGCGCTGCGGGCGTACGCCTCGATGGCCACCTCCGCCTCCGACGGCGCCTACCGCCTCGTGCCGGAGTAAGGGCGTGGGAAAGGTCCATGCCCGCGTCGAGGGCCGGCTGCGGGAGTTCGTCGATCGTCAGGTCGTCTTCTTCGTAGCCACCGCACCGCTCTCCGACGAGGGCCACGTCAACCTGTCTCCGCGGGGCATCCCGGGCACCTTCGGGATGCTGGACGAGCTCACCTTCGCGTGGCTCGACGGCACCGGGAGCGGCAGCGAGACGATCGCGCACGTGCGTGAGAACGGCCGGATCACGGTGATGTTCTGTGCCTTCGACGGGGCGCCGAACATCGTCCGCTTCCACGGGCGCGGCCGGGTCGTGACCCGCTACGACGAGGAGTACGCCGACCTGGCCGGCCGCTTCATGGACCTTCCCGGTGCCCGGGCGGTCGTCGTCGTCGACATCGAGCGGGTCTCCGACTCCTGTGGCTACGCCGTCCCGCTGATGTCGTACGTCGGCGAGCGCGACCTGCTCCCGGCGTACTTCGAGCGGAAGGGAGTCGAGGGCTCGGCCGAGTATCGGCGCCGGAAGAACCTGGCCAGTCTCGACGGGCTCCCGGCGTTCGACTTCGACCCGGCATCCGAATAGCCGTCTCCGCAGCTGTCGAAACGGACACCATCCGTTCGTGGCATGGGTGAGGGGCCGACACGGCGGCCCACCTGATGCGGGAGTGGTTGCGATGTCGAATCAGAAGTCGGCTCAGAAGTCGGATCGATGGAAGCGGAATCTGCTGGTCTTCCTCGGCGGCCAAACGGTGTCGTCGTTGGGATCGATGATCGTCGGGTACGCGGTGATGTGGCACCTCACGGTCGAGACCGGGTCTGCCGCGGTGCTGACCCTGAGCGTCGCGGCCGGGATGCTGCCGCAGGCGGTGGTGTCGGTCTTCGGCGGCGTATGGGCCGACCGGCATTCGCGCAAGCTGTTGATCATCGGGGCCGACTCGGCGATCGCGGTGGCGACCTTGGTGCTCGCGCTGTTGATGCTGAGCGGTGTCGGTGACCTGTGGATGATCTTCGTCGCGATGGCGGTCCGCTCGGCGCTGGCCGGGATCCAGGGGCCGGCGGTCAACGCCATGCTCCCGCAGATCGTCCCGGCCGAGCACCTGATGCGGGTCAACGGGGCCCAGCAGACGATCCAGTCGGGGATGATGCTGTTCGCGCCGGCGGTGGCCGCCGCGGTCTACGCGAGCACCGGCATCGTCGCGGTCTTCTTCATCGACGTGGTGACGGCCGTGGCCGGCGTACTCCTGCTGCTTCTGGTGCCGGTGGCGCGGATGGTCCGCTCGACCGAACCGGTGAGCTACTTCGGCGACCTCCTCGCCGGGGTGCGGTACGTCAGGGGCAACGCCTCGGTGCGCTGGGTGATGGGCCTCGTGGCCGTCGTCATGTTCATGGCGGGCGCCCCGGCGCACCTCACGCCGCTGATGATCACGCGCAGCTTCGGCGACGAGGTCTGGATGCTGAGCGTCAACGAGCTGTTCTGGAGCGTCGGGATGGTCGTCGGCGGCGCGCTGATGGCCGTCTTCGGACCCAAGGTGAAGCGCCGGGTGCGGCTGATGGTGGCCGCCTCGGTCGGTGTCGGGGTGCTCGTCATCGGGCTGGGCGTCTCCACCGACTTCTGGGTGTTCTCGGTCGCCGGCCTGGTGATCTGCATCCTCTTCCAGACGCTGCTGGTGCCCGCCGCGACGGTCCTGCAGGAGCAGGTCGAGGACTCGATGCGCGGCCGGGTGTTCGGGTTCTACGGGATCGTCATGTCGGTGTCGATGCCGGTCTCGATGATCGTCTTCGGGCCGCTCGCGGACAGGTTCGCGGTGGAGTCGGTGATGGTCCTGGCCGGGGTGCTGCTCCTGGGCTGCCTGGTCGGGATGCTCGCCCTCGGCAGTGCCCGGCGCTCGCTCGCCACGGTGGACGCGGCCGCCTCCTGAGCAACGGGCACGGCGGTCGGAGACAATGACCGCCGTGACCGATTTCTCCTATCCCGCAGGTGCTGTCGTCGAAGGTTGGAAGGCGCGGCCGTGGCCCGAGCCGGTGACTCTCGAGGGAAGCTACGTCCGGGTCGCGCCGCTCTCGTCGGCGCAGTACTCGGACCTCTACGCCGCGGTCTGCGGCCCCGGCGACGCCGAGCTGTGGACCTACCGGCCGATCACCATGCCGACCTCGCTGCAGGACCTGTGGATGCACCTGGCGGGGCTCGTCGACGCGGCCGACGTCGTGCCGTTCGCGTTCGTCCCGAAGGAGGGGCCGGGAGAGGGCAGGGCGAGCGGTGTCGCGGGCTTCCACGCGATCAACCCGGCGAACGGGAGCATCGAGGTCGGCGGGGTGCTCTTCGGGTCCGCACTGGCCCGCACCAGGGCGGCGACCGAGGCGATCCATCTCCTCATGCGGCACGCGTTCGACACGCTGGGCTACCGGCGCTTCGAGTGGAAGCTCGACTCGCTCAACGAACCGTCCCGGCGAGCCGCGGAGCGACTCGGGTTCAGTTACGAGGGCAGGTTCCGCAACCACATGGTCGTCAAGGGCCGCAACCGCGACACCGACTGGTTCTCGGTCACCGCGGAGGAGTGGCCGAAGGTGCGCGAGAGCCACGAGCGCTGGCTCGACCCCGCGAACTTCGACGAGCACGGGCACCAGCTCAGCCGGCTCCGGATCGGGTAGGGGCTGCGTACGCACGATTGCGTACGCGGCCCCCGCTCCTGAGCCGATGTGTCGGCGGCTTGTTCGCAGCAGTCTGAGGGCGTAGGCAAGCCCGACAGATTGGACACGAGCAATGAGCATCAACGAGACAGTGGCCACCGTGGTGGCCGACGACCACTGGGGTCCGTGGCGCGAGAACGGGCCATGGCAGGACGGGGGCGGGCCGCCGGTGTTCTGGCCGATCTTCCCGATCCTGTGGTTCCTGGTGATCGCGGCGATCATCACCGCGGTCGTCCTCTACAACCGCAAGCGGGTGGCCGAAGGGCCGCGGCGCGCGGGCGAGGCCAGGCTCGCCGAGAGGTACGCCGCGGGCGAGATCGACGAGAACGAGTACCGGGCTCGCCGGGACGTTCTGCGCGAGAAGCCGGGTCGAACGAAGGAGGCCTGACGGCCTCCGCTGGTCCATGGCAGTGTGGCTGTCATGGACCAGCGCATCAGCTTCATCACCCTGGCCGTCGCCGACGTGGCGGCGAGCCGGGCGTTCTATGTCGACGGGCTCGGCTGGACTCCCGAGATGGAGGCGGACGGCGTGCTCATGATCCGCGTCGGTGAGCACGTCATCCTCTCGCTGTGGGACCGGGGCGAGTTCGAGGAGGAGGTCGGCACGATCGCCGTCGCCGACGGCGTCGCGCCGTTCACCCTCGCCCACAACGTCGCCACCCGCGAGGAGGTCGACGGCGTCCTGGAGCTCGCCCGGTCGCTCGGGCGTGACGCCTCGGCCGCCGAGGAGCGGGTCTGGGGCGGCTACACCGGCTACTTCGCCGACCCCGACGGCGTGCGCTGGGAGATCGCCTACAACCCAGGCCCGGTCGGGCAGACCGTGCTGCCCTGACCCTCAGCCCGCGAACCCGGGCAGATACTCCTCGAGGATCTCCCGGAACGGCGCCTCCGCGTTGAGCTGCGCCAGCACCCCGAGACCACCGAGCCAGACCCGGTGGATGAGCAGGTAGGACGGCGGCAGATTGAGCTTGAGGCCGACCGTGTAGGCGGGATCCTTGGGGTCGTTGATCCGCTTGAACTCCTCGCGCATCCACTCCCGGGTGAACCGGAAGCGCTCCTCCAGCGCCGGGGTCACGAACGGCGCCAGGTAGTCGAGCACGTGCTGCGGCTCGACCTTGATGCCCTCGCGGATGAAGCCCACCTCGCGCAGGCCCGCGACCAGGGCGTCCGCGTCGCCGGTCGCGGCGATCCGGATCAGCCGCCCCATCGGCTCGGGGAAGCCCCGCTCCGGGAGCCGCGCGGCGAGCCCGAAGTCGAGCACGGCCATGCGGCCATCGGGAAGGACCCGGAAGTTGCCGGGGTGCGGGTCGGCGTGGAGCATCCCGGTCAGCCCGGGCGCGGAGAACCAGAACCGGGCGAGCAGCTCGCCGTAGTGGTCGCGCTCCTCGGGGGTGCCCTCGGCGATCACCTTCGCGATCGAGCCCTCCGACTCCACCCACTCGGTGACGAGCACCGAGGGGCCTACGGCGACGACATCGGGTACGTCGATGAGGGGATGGGAGGCGTACGCCTCGGCGAAGACGTGCTGGGCCTCGGCCTCCTTCGGGTAGTCGAGCTCCTCGACCACCCGCTCCTGCAGCTCGGCGACCAGTGCCTTGACGTCCATCCCGGGAACCACCGCGTTGCCGATCGCCGCGACCCGGCCGATCTGGCGCAGGTCGGCGCGCAGTGCTTCGTCGGCGCCCGGATACTGCACCTTCACCGCGACCTCGCGACCATCCGCCCACCGGCCCCGATGCACCTGCCCGATCGAGGCCGAGGCCGCGGGCTCGTCGGAGAGCTCGACCAGCTGTTCGGACCAGTCGGGTCCCAGATCCCGAGCCAGCAGGCCGCGTACGATCCCGGTCGGCATCGGGGGAGCGGAGTCCTGGAGCCGGGTGAGCTGGGCGCGGTAGTGGGCCGCCTGCGACTCCGGCAGCGCCGCCTCCATCACCGAGAGCATCTGCCCGAACTTCATCGCGCCACCCTTGAGCTCGCCCAGGGTGCGGAACAGCTGGTCGGCCGTACGCTGGTGCACATCGGCCAGCACCGCCTCGGCGGGCTTGCCCCCGATCCGCTTCCCGAGCCCGAGGGCCTTGCGCCCGGCGTACCCCATCGGCAGCGCGGCCAGCTTCGCCGTCCGTGTCGCCGCTCGCCGTGGCAACCCCTTCGACGACCCCTCCGCGTCACTCATGAGGCTAGTGTGCCTGTCGGCTGCAACTTGCACACCGCGAAGTAGCCTTCCGGCATGACCTCTGAGCAGACGATCGTGACCCCGCTCGACCCCGCCGGGGAGGACCCGTTCGGCTGGTTGGAGGAGGTCGAGGGGGTCGAGGCGCTGGCCTGGGTCCGGGCCCGCAACGACGAGGCGCACGCGAGCGTCGGCGCCGATCCCGTCTTCGCCAAGATCGAGGCGCAGATCCTCGAGGTCCTCGACTCCGACGACCGGGTTCCCGAGGTCTCGCGCCTCGGCGAGCATCTCTACAACTTCTGGCGCGACGCCGACCACGAGCGCGGCATCTGGCGGCGCACCACGCCGGAGTCCTACCGCACCGACGATCCTGAGTGGGAGATCCTGCTCGACCTGGACGCGCTTGCCGAGAAGGAGGGCGAGAGCTGGGTCTGGCACGGCGCGTCGGTGCTGCGCCCCGAGCCCGGCGAGCCGTGGCGCAAGGTGCTCGTCGACCTCTCCCCAGGCGGCTCGGACGCCGACGTGACCAGGGAGTTCGACCTCGTCGAGAAGGCGTTCGTCGCACCTGCGGACGGTGGCTTCACCCGCGCCGTCGAACAGGGCGGCGCCAAGGGCGCGCTCTCCTGGTGCGGCCCCGACGCGGTCTACGTCTACACCGACTTCGGCCCGGGATCGCTCACGCCGAGCGGCTACCCGCGGATCGTGAAGCTGTGGCGCCGCGGCACCCCGTTCGAGGACGCGGCGGTGGTCTACGAGGGCACCGACGAGGACATGTACATCTCCGCCCGCCGCATCCACACCCCCGGCTTCGAGCGCGACCTGGTCAGCCGCTCGATCGCGTTCTACAAGTCCGAGACGTACGTCGCGACCGACCCCGGCACCCCCGAGCAGACCCTCACCAAGCTCGACATCCCCGACTCGGCCGAGGCCGGCTTCCACCGCGAGTGGCTGGTCATCGAGCTGCGCGAGGAGTGGACGGTCGCCGGAACGACGTACGCCGCCGGCTCGCTGCTCGCGGCCGACGCGGAGCGGTTCCTGGCCGGTGAGCGCGATCTCATCGTGCTCTTCGAGCCCACCGCGAAGACCTCCCTCGCCGGGGCGACCTGGACCCGCAACCACCTCGTCCTCAACGTGTTCGAGGACGTCAAGAACCAGCTGCACGTGCTGACGCCGTCACCCTCTGGCGAGTGGACGCGCTCGGAGTTCCCCGCGACCGACCCGGTGGCCGCCGTCGGCACCCGTGCCGTCGACGCGGTCGAGTCCGACGAGGTCTGGGTCGTCACCAGCGGCTACCTGACCCCCACGACGTACGGGCTGACCGAGATCGGCGCGGAGACGATCGAGCCGCTCAAGTCGGCGCCGGCCTGGTTCGACACCGAGGGCCTCCGCGCCGAGCAGCGTTTCGCGACCTCGGCGGACGGCACCCGGATCCCCTACTTCATCGTCGGTGCCGAGACTGCCCTCGCCGGCAGCGGTCGACCGGCGCCGACGCTGCTCTACGGCTACGGCGGCTTCGAGATCCCGATGACGCCGGGCTACTCCGCCGGCGTCGGCAGGTCCTGGCTCAGCGAGGGC
Source organism: Nocardioides sp. NPDC000445 (assembly GCF_040300245.1). Classification (NCBI taxonomy): domain Bacteria; kingdom Bacillati; phylum Actinomycetota; class Actinomycetes; order Propionibacteriales; family Nocardioidaceae; genus Nocardioides; species Nocardioides sp. NPDC000445. The sequence goes on from NZ_JBEPDH010000010.1 coordinate 193,824, forward strand.
GGCGTCTACGTCGTCGCCAACATCCGCGGGGGAGGGGAGTACGGCCCGGCCTGGCACCAGGCGGCGTTGAAGGAGAACCGGCACAAGGCGTACGAGGACTTCGCCGCGGTCGCCCGCCACCTCGCCGAGACCGGCGTGACCGACGCCGACCACCTCGGGATCCAGGGCGGTTCCAACGGCGGGCTGCTGACCGGCAACATGCTCACCCTCTATCCCGAGCTGTTCGGCGCGGTCGTGATCCAGGTGCCGCTGCTGGACATGAAGCGCTACTCGCATCTTCTCGCCGGAGCGAGCTGGATGGCCGAGTACGGCGACCCGGACGTGCCGGAGGAGTGGGAGTACATCCGGACCTTCTCGCCCTACCACCTGCTCGACGCCGCCAGGACCTACCCGCCCGTCCTGCTCACCACCTCCACCAAGGACGACCGCGTCCACCCCGGCCACGCCCGCAAGATGGCCGCGCTCCTGGCCGCCGCCGGCAAGGACGTCACCTACTACGAGAACATCGAGGGCGGCCACGGCGGCGCCGCCAACAACGCCCAGTCAGCCCACCTCTCCGCCTTCGCCTGGACCTTCCTGCGCGAGCGGCTCGGACTGGTCTGAGAGCTCCAGGACCACGACCGGAGTGGGGTGCGAGCGGCGGGCGGCGAAGTCGTCCAGCTCACCCCACCCGTCGTCGGAGGCCGCGAGCACCTCCCACAGCCGCTCCCGGTCGGGCCCGGTGGCCTCCCGGGCGCGAACCCGCTGCCGGCCGTCGACGGTCTCGACGACGGCATCGGGGTGCGCCAGCAGGTTGAGCCACCAGGCGGGCGGCGGGTCAGCCCAGCCGTTCATCGCCAACGTGACGTAGCTCGACCCGTCGGGGACGTAGGACACGATCACCGAGCGCTCCTGTCCGGTGCGGCGCGCCCGACCGTCGTCAGCCGGAGCATGCCGGCCCGGTCGGCGCGTGGGCGGCGCAGGAAGCGGGCTCCGCCCGCGGCGTACAACCGGCGGTGGAACCACCACGCGGCGCGGATGAACCAGCGTGGCGGCAGCCATGGGGACTTCTGCTTCTCGTCGGTCGACATCGTTGCCTCCGTAGGGCAGTCGGACCCGAGAACCATGTGTCCGGCCAGCGTATCGACGGCCGCGGGCCGGTCGCCTCGGTGAGAACCCTGAGATCCGCAATCGAACGACTGACAGATACTGGGACGGTGATCTCAGATCATGGGACGCGCGATAGGGTGTGGTGACACGGCGCGACACATGGGGTTAACGTGTGGGCATGCTGAACAGCATTCTCGTACTTATCAGGCGCGTCGCCTAGGAGCCACTGGCCCCAGACGACGCGTCTCCCTCCGTTGCCCGCCGGGCCGGAGGGTTTTTTGTTGCACAAGCAGCCCACCACGAGATCCCATGAGTAGAAGCTCCGATGAGTAGGACGGCGGACATGAGCGAGCAGATGACAGGCGCACAGAGCCTGATCAAGTCGCTGGAAGCAGCGGGAGCCGAGAACATCTTCGGCATTCCAGGAGGAGCGATCCTTCCGGCGTACGACCCGCTGATGGACTCGAAGATCCGCCACATTCTCGTACGTCATGAGCAGGGCGCTGGCCACGCCGCCCAGGGCTACGCCGCCGCGACCGGCAAGGTCGGGGTCTGCATGGCCACCAGCGGCCCGGGCGCGACCAACCTGGTCACCCCGCTCGCCGACGCCAACATGGACTCCGTGCCGATGGTGGCCATCACCGGCCAGGTCGGCGCGGCGATGATCGGCACCGACGCCTTCCAGGAGGCGGACATCCGCGGCATCACGATGCCGGTCACCAAGCACAGCTTCCTCATCACCGACCCCGCGGAGATCCCGCTGCGGGTCGCTGAGGCCTTCCACCTCGCCTCCTCCGGGAGGCCGGGTCCGGTCCTCGTCGACGTCACCAAGTCGGCGTTGCAGGCCACCACCACCTACCGGTGGCCGACCGAGCTCCACCTGCCGGGCTACCGCCCGGTGACCAGGCCGCACGCCAAGCAGATCCGCGAGGCGGCGCGCCTGATGCTGGAGGCCAAGAAGCCGGTCCTGTACGTCGGTGGCGGCACCATCCGCTCCGGTGCCCACCGCGAGCTGCTGCAGCTGGCCACCCTCACCGGGATCCCGGTGGTGACCACCCTGATGGCGCGCGGCGCCTTCCCCGACTCCCACCCGCAGCACCTCGGGATGCCGGGCATGCACGGCACCGTCCCCGCCGTCGCCGGCCTGCAGAAGTCGGACCTGATCATCAGCCTCGGCGCCCGCTTCGACGACCGCGTCACCGGCAACCTGGACTCCTTCGCGCCCAACGCCAAGGTGATCCACGCCGACATCGACCCGGCCGAGATCGGCAAGAACCGCTACGCCGACGTCCCGATCGTGGGCGACGTGCGTGAGGTCCTCACCGACCTGATCGCGGTGCTCACCGCCGAGAAGGAAGCCGGCAAGGAGGGCGACTACGAGGGTTGGGTCGCGTTCATGGCCGGGATCAAGAAGGCGTACCCGCTCGGCTACGACCTCCCCGCCGAGGGCCTCTCCCCCCAGTACGTCATCGAGCGGCTCGGCAAGATCTCCGGCGAGGAGACGATCTTCACCGCCGGTGTCGGCCAGCACCAGATGTGGGCCGCGCAGTTCATCGGCTACGAGCACCCCAACACCTGGATCAACTCCGGCGGCCTCGGCACGATGGGCTACTCCGTCCCGGCCGCGATGGGCGCGAAGGTCGGCTGCCCGGACTCCACGGTGTGGTCGATCGACGGCGACGGCTGCTTCCAGATGACCAACCAGGAGCTGGCCACCTGCGCGATCGAGGGCATCCCGATCAAGGTCGCCATCATCAACAACGACAACCTCGGCATGGTGCGCCAGTGGCAGACGCTCTTCTACGGCGAGCGCTACTCGAACACCAACCTGCAGTCCCACGGCCAGCCCAAGCGCATCCCTGACTTCCCCAAGCTGGCCGAGGCCATGGGCTGCGTCGGCCTGGCCTGCGACTCCGCCGACGACGTCGACGCCACCATCGAGAAGGCCATGGAGATCAACGACATGCCCGTCGTCGTCGACTTCCGGGTCAACAAGGACGCCATGGTGTGGCCGATGGTGGCCGCCGGCTCCTCCAACGACGAGATCCAGTACGCGCGCGACCTCGCGCCCGAGTTCGACGAGGACGACCTGTGATGAGCATTCAGCCCGTGAAGACCGGCGGCAAGCACACGCTGAGCGTCCTGGTCGAGAACAAGCCCGGCGTCCTGGCCCGCGTGGCCGCGCTCTTCTCGCGTCGCGGCTTCAACATCGAGTCTCTCGCGGTCGGTCCGACCGAGCACGACGAGCTCTCCCGCATGACGGTCGTGGTCAATCTCGAGAACACCCCCCTCGAGCAGGTCACCAAGCAGCTCAACAAGCTGGTCGAGGTGATCAAGATCGTCGAGCTCGAGCCTGAGACGCGCGTCCAGCGCGCCCTCATGCTGGTCAAGATCACCGCCACCACGGAGACCCGCAGCCAGGTGCTCGACACCATCCAGCTCTTCCGGGCGAAGGTCGTCGACGTGTCCACCGACACGGTCATCGTCCAGCTCGCCGGCAACACCGGGAAGCTCAACGACTTCCTCCGGGTCATCGAGCCCTTCGGCATCCGTGAGCTCTCCCAGTCCGGCATGGTCGGCATGGGCCGCGGCTCCCGGTCGATCTCCGAGCGCAGCCTGCGATCCGTGGCTGTGCCCGCTCCGCCTTCCGCGGTCTGAACCCCTATCAAACACAACTAAAGGAGAAGCCCTCGTGGCTGAGATTTTCTACGACGACGACGCCGACCTCGCGCCGATCCAGGCGAAGAAGGTTGCCGTCATCGGCTACGGCAGCCAGGGCCACGCCCACGCGCTCAACCTGCGTGACTCCGGTGTGGACGTGCGCATCGGCCTGCAGCCCGGTTCGAAGTCGACCCCCAAGGCCGAGGAGGAGGGCTTCAAGGTCCTCGCGCCGGCCGACGCCGCGGCCGAGGCCGACGTGATCGTCATCCTCGCCCCCGACCAGCACCAGCGTGGTCTCTACAACGACCAGCTCGCGCCCCACGTGACCGTCGGCAAGACTCTCGTCTTCGGCCACGGCTTCAACGTGCGCTTCGGCTACATCAAGGCGCCCGAGGGCGTCGACGTGATCCTGGTGGCGCCGAAGGCGCCGGGTCACACCGTCCGTCGTGAGTACGTCGCCGGCCGCGGCATCCCGGACATCATCGCCGTGGAGCAGGACGCCTCCGGCTCCGCGTGGGACCTCGCGAAGTCGTACGCCAAGGGCATCGGTGGCACCCGCGCCGGCGTCATCAAGACGACCTTCACCGAGGAGACCGAGACCGACCTCTTCGGCGAGCAGGCCGTTCTCTGCGGCGGTGTGTCCCACCTGGTCCAGGCCGGGTTCGAGACGCTCACCGAGGCCGGCTACCAGCCCGAGATCGCCTACTTCGAGGTGCTCCACGAGCTCAAGCTCATCGTGGACCTGATGTGGGAGGGCGGCATCGCCAAGCAGCGCTGGTCGATCTCCGACACCGCTGAGTACGGCGACTACGTCTCCGGCCCGCGCGTCATCGGCCCGCAGGTCAAGGAGACCATGCAGCAGGTGCTCGCCGAGATCCAGGACGGCTCCTTCGCCGCCCGCTTCATCGCCGACCAGGACAACGGTGCGGCCGAGTTCCAGAAGCTGCGCGAGGAGGAGGCCGGTCACCCGATCGAGGCCACCGGCAAGGCCCTGCGCGCCCACTTCTCGTGGAGCCAGTCCGACGACGACTACACCGAGGGTTCAGCCGCCCGCTGACCCGAAGTTCGCCGAGTCGGCGCAACTGTCCCAGAAAACGGGCCCGAGTCGGCGCGTCTGTCCCAGGACTCTGGGACAGACGCGCCGACTGGGCGGTTTTGGGTGGGACAGATGCGCCGACTCGGCGGGTTACTTGACCTCGGACTTGAGGACCAGGCGGAGGCCGACGAGCATCGGGACCACGAGCCAGATCAGGCCCGCGACGCCCAGCTGAGCCCACATCTTGTCGGTCATCTCGGAGTAGAGGTTCATCGTCGCCCAGTTGAGGTCGAACCAGGTGGCGTGCTCGGCCCACCAGGTGTTGGTCGAGGCGAGCGCCGAGGAGACGCCGGGGAGGACGAGGGCGTAGACGAAGTACGCCACGATCGCACCCGGCGAGCTGCGGAAGACCGTGCCGAGCATGAAGCCCATGAACATGCCGATCTCGCTGGCCAGGGTCACCTGGGCGAGCTCGGTGAACGAGATGTTCCACACCGGGTCGAGGTCCATGACGGCTGCCACGCCGAGGTAGCCGAGCGCCCCGACGGCCGCCGCGACCGCGATGGCGACGACGCCGACCACGGCAGTGACCAGGGCCTTCGCGGCGATGACGCGGCCGCGGCCGGGAACCAGGGTGAAGGTGGTCAGTGCGCTGCGGGCGCTCCATTCGCTGGTGACCGCCAGCACCGCGATCATCGGCAGGACCACCGACATCGGCATGCCCCAGGCGCTGGCGAAGCCCTCGTAGTCGAGGTTGTCGGCGTCGACGAAGATGATCGTCACCGCGGTCGCGGCCAGCGAGAGCACGACGAGGCTGGCCATCAGCCAGAACCCTGATCGGGTGTCGAACATCTTGCGCAGCTCGACGCCGGCGATCCGGCCGAAGGGGATCGGGGCGGGCACGGCCCGCTCGCGGCGGCGTACCGCCTCGGGGTTGCGTCCGGCCGGCGTGGCCGGCTCAGGGGCGAGGGTCGTGGTGGTCATGCTGCGTTCCCTTCCGGGGTCTCGAGGTGGTCGCGCTGGGTCTCGGCGGTGAGCTGGAGGAACATCTCCTCCAGGCCGGCGCCGTCGGCGGCGCGGAGCTCGGTCAGCACGAGCCCGGTTTCGAAGGCGATCTGGCCGACGGTGGTGAGGTCGGCGTCGCTGAGGACGGCCCCCTCGGTGGTGAGCTCGGCGGTGTGGCCGGCCCGCTGGAGGGCCCGGCCGAGCGAGGTGGGGTCACTGGAGCGGGCGTACGTCTCGCCGCTGGTGAGCAGCTCCTGCTTGGTGCCCTGCGCCACGATCCGGCCGTTGCCGATCACCACGATGTCATCGGCGATCACCTCGATCTCGTGCAGCAGGTGCGAGGAGAGCAGCACGGTGCCGCCGTCGTCGGCGAAGCCGCGCAGCAGGTCGCGCATCCAGCGGATGCCGGCCGGGTCGAGGCCGTTGGCCGGCTCGTCGAGGATCAGCACCTCGGGGTCGCCGATCAGAGCCGTCGCGATGCCGAGCCGCTGCCGCATCCCGAGTGAGTAGTTGCGTACGCGACGACCGGCCTCCTCCTCGGTCAGGCTGACCCGGTCGAGGGTCTCGGCGACGCTCGACTTCGGCAGCCCCATGGTGCGGGCGGCCAGGGTGAGGATCTCGCGGCCGGTGCGCCCGCCGTGCTGGGCGGAGGCGTCCAGCAGCACGCCGACCTCGCGACCGGGGTTGGGCAGCTGGGAGAAGTGGCGGCCCAGCAGGTGAGCGCTGCCGGAGGACGGATCGGTGAGTCCGACCAGGATGCGCATGGTCGTGGACTTACCGGCGCCGTTGGGGCCGAGGAAGCCGGTCACCCGACCGGGCTCGGCGGTGAAGGTCACGTTGTCGACGGCCGTGAACCTGCCGTACCTCTTGGAGAGGGCATCGATCTGGATCATGCTCCGAGCCTGGTGCCAGGCGACCCCCGGGCGCGTCGGGCAGATCCCTGGCGGGTGCCTGGCCCTTCCCCTGATCTCCCCTGAGACCGTCTCGGGGTAGATCGGTCCGCTGTGGAATGTTTCGTACCGGACGAAACGTTCTCTGGGCATGCGTATTGATGTCTGGTCCGACGTTGTCTGTCCCTGGTGCTACATCGGCAAGCGCCACCTCGAGGAAGCCCTGGAGCGCTTCGAGCACAGCGACGACGTCGAGATCGTCTACCACTCCTTCGAGCTCGACCCGAGCGCACCGCAGGTGCCCGTCGAGACCACTGTCGAGGCCCTGGCGAAGAAGTTCGGCGCCTCCGTCGACCAGGCCCGCGAGCTGATGAAGCAGGCCAACGTGCCTGCCGCCGCGGCCGGTCTCGAGTTCCGTCACGAGGACACTCCGCACGCGCGCACCATCGACGCCCACCGGCTGCTCCACCTGGCCAAGGCCGAGGGGAAGCAGGCCGTCCTCAAGGAGGAGCTGCTCGCTGCGTACTTCACCCGCGGTGAGTCGATGGGCGACCACGCCGTCCTGAAGCAGGCCGCGGTGAACGTCGGTCTGGACGCCGGCCGCGTGGACGAGGTCCTCGCGGGCGACGAGTTCGCCGCCGACGTGCAGGCCGACATCGACCAGGCCCGCGCCTACGGGGCGACCGGGGTGCCGTTCTACGTCGTGGAGGGGAAGTACGGCGTGTCAGGTGCTCAGCCGACCGACCTGTTCAGTCAGCTCCTGGAGAAGGTGCACGCCGAGACCAAGCCGGCGCTCACGCTCGTCGGCGAGGGCGACGCCTGCGGTCCCGACGGCTGCGCGATCTGAGCCGCCGGGCCGGAACGGTCTAGCGCTTGGTGGCGAGCAGGACGCTGGTGTCGGCGGCGACCATGACCTCGACGGTGGTGAAGCGCTCGTCGGTGAGCCAGGACTCGCGCAGGCTGTCGACGCGGCCGTAGACGATCGGCGGCCACAGGTCGGTGGGGATGAGGTCGTCGATGACGACGATGCCGCCCTCCTCGACCAGGTCGGAGAGCTGGTCGGGGGAGACCCCGCCGGGGGTCTCGGCGTCGAGGAACAGCAGCGCGAACGGGCCACGGTCGCGCAGGATGCCCCAGTCGGCGGCGATGACCTCGACCTGCGCGTCGTCGGCGAAGATCTCGGCGGCCTCCTTGGCGAGGTGCTCGTCGAGCTCGGCGGAGACGATCTGGGCGGCCTGGCCGCGTACGCCGCTTCGCAGCCACGCGGTGCCGACACCGCAACCGGTGCCGAACTCCGCCATCGTGCCGCTTCGGGTGGCCGCCAGAGTCGCCAGCAGCCGCCCGGTCTCGTTGCGGCAGAACGACACATAGCCCGCGCGACGGGAGACGTCGAAGGCGCGGGTCACGATGTCCGGAAGCTCTGGGGGTGCACTCACAGGGCCAGTCTTCCCGATATCACGTGTGAGCGCGCGCACGGGTGTCTCGGATGGCGGACCATTCGTCCAGATCTGCTCTCTGGAAGCGTCTCCCGGGTTAACGTCAGAACACCATGCGGAGCATTTTTCTCGTACTCGAGTGCCGCGACGGGGCCCGGCGGTAACGACCGCAGGAGAAGCCACCTCGTCGCGGTGGCTTCCGTCTTCTAAAGACCCCGGCTTCTCTCCCACACCCCTCTGTTGACCCGAAGTGTGAAGGAAGAAGCCATGTACGCGATGTACCCCGAAAGCCCGGCCGAACACAACAAGTGGAGCCGCGAGTGGGGCCCGGCTAGCCACGACCCCGACAACCCGCACAGCGTCGAGAACACCATCGCTGCGGTGCAGCAGGCGCTCGACCTGCGGGACAACGGCGGCCAGCTGCCCGACGACAACTAGTCTCGCCGTATGTCTACGACCAACCTCGCAGTGATCCCCGGCGACGGCATCGGACCGGAGGTGACCGCCGAGGCGCTGAAGGTGCTCGAGATCGCCTCTCCGGTGAAGTTCGAGCAGACCCGCTACGACCTCGGCGCCGAGCGCTATCTCGCCACCGGTGAGGTGCTCCCCGAGTCCGTTCTCGCCGAGATCAAGGAGCAGGACGCCATCCTGCTCGGCGCGATCGGCGGCAAGCCGAACGACCCGAACCTGCCTCCCGGCATCCTGGAGCGCGGGCTGCTGCTCAAGCTCCGTTTCGAGCTCGACCACTACGTCAACCTGCGCCCGTCGCGGCTCTTCCCGGGGGCGATCTCCCCGCTGTCGCCGGCCGTGCTCGACAAGGGCGAGATCGACTTCGTCGTGGTGCGTGAGGGCACCGAGGGCCTCTACACCGGCAACGGTGGCGCGATGCGGGTCGGAACCCCGCACGAGGTCGCCACCGAGACCTCGGTCAACACCGCCTACGGCGTGGAGCGGGTCGTACGCGACGCCTTCGCCCGTGCCCAGGCGCGCCCGCGCAAGAAGCTGACCCTGGTCCACAAGACCAACGTGCTGGTCAACGCCGGCTCGCTGTGGTGGCGGATCACCCAGCAGGTCGCCGAGGAGTTCCCCGACGTCACCGTGGACTACCTCCACATCGACGCGGTGATGATCTTCCTCGCCACCGACCCGGCCCGTTTCGACGTGATCGTCACCGACAACATCTTCGGCGACATCATCACCGACCTGGCCGCTGCCATCACCGGTGGCATCGGCCTGGCCGCCTCCGGCAACATCAACTCCTCCCGGGAGTTCCCCTCGATGTTCGAGCCGGTCCACGGCTCCGCCCCCGACATCGCCGGCCAGCAGAAGGCGGACCCCACCGCGGCCATCCTGTCCGGGGCCCTTCTGCTCGAGCACCTCGGTCACCCCGAGGCTGCCGCCGCCATCGACGCCGCCGTGCTCGCCGACCTTTCCGAGCGCGGCACCGAGCCACGTACGACCTCCGAGGTCGGCGACGCGATCGCCGCCCGCGTAGCCGGCTAGCCGCTCATCCCCGAAGGGGCCGGGCGCAGAGTTTCTGCGCCCGGCCCTTCGTCTGTCCTCATCACTTACGTTTCGACCGCAGAACAGGACTAATCTCATGGTCATGGAGATCAGCACCACATTGTCGACCCAACCGGCCACCGACAAGCAGCTCGCGGAGGTCCTGGCGAACCCAGGCTTCGGCAACCATTTCACCGATCACATGCTCACCGTCGAGTGGACGCCCGAACAGGGCTGGCACAACGGTCGCATCGAGCCGTACGCACCGCTCAGCCTGGACCCGTCGGCAGCCGTGCTGCACTACGCCCAGGAGATCTTCGAGGGGATGAAGGCCTACCGGCACGCTGACGGCTCGATCTGGTCGTTCCGGCCCGAGGCCAACGCCGCCCGGATGGCCCGCTCCAGCGAGCGGCTCGCACTGCCCGTCCTCGAGATCGAGGACTTCGTGCAGACCGTCTTCGACCTCGTCAAGGTCGACCAGCGCTGGGTGCCCGAGGCCTCGGAGAGCGATGAGAAGAGCCTCTACCTGCGGCCCTTCATGTTCGCCTCGGAGTCGTTCCTCGGCGTGCGCCCGGCCCAGCACGTGACCTACATGGTCATCGCCTCGCCCGCCGGCTCTTACTTCAAGGGCGGCGTGAAGCCGGTACGGATCTGGCTCACCGAGGACTACACCCGCGCCGGCCGCGGCGGCATGGGCGCGGCCAAGACCGGCGGCAACTACGCCTCCTCCCTGGTCGCCCAGGCCGAGGCCTCGGCCAACGGCTGCGACCAGGTGGTCTTCCTGGACGCGCAGGAGGGGAAGTACGTCGAGGAGCTCGGCGGCATGAACCTCTACTTCGTCCACGCCGACGGCCGGATCGTCACCCCCGAGACCGGCACGATCCTCGAGGGCATCACCCGCGCCTCCATCATCGAGCTCGCGGGCAAGCTCGGCTACACCGTCGAGGAGCGCAAGTTCGCCATCGACGAGTGGAAGTCCGGCGTCGAGTCCGGCGAGATCACCGAGGTCTTCGCCTGCGGCACGGCCGCCGTCGTCACCCCGGTCGGTGAGCTCGTCTACAACGGTGGCTCCATCGCCTCCGCCGGTGACGGCGAGGTCTGGAAGACCATCCGCAAGCAGCTCGTCGACATCCAGTTCGGCCGGGCCGAGGACACCTTCGGCTGGATGCGCAAGATCGTCTAGCCCAGAGGTCACGTACGCAGGCCGAGGCGTCACTCCCGCGAATCGACATGGCAGATCGGTGCCATGTCGGCCGACGGGAGCGACGCCTCGGCCGACGTAGCTGACGCCTCCGCGCTTCGCGCGGTTACTCCCTCGCTCGGCGCGAGCGGACGAGCAAGCTCGCCGCTCGACCTCGCTCCGGTCGTCTCGGCGGGGTGTCGGCTGTGGCGGATAAGGTTTGTCTCGTGACGACAGCCCCTCGCCGTCTCCCGGCGACCCAACGGGACACCGTTGGTGACTACGACCTGCTCTCCCTGCTGGGGCAGGGCGGGATGGGACGGGTCCATCTGGCCAGCCACCGCACGAGCGGTGAGCGGGTGGCGCTGAAGGTGCTGCGTACCCAGTTCGTGGGGGATGAGGAGGGCCGCCATCGGCTCGCGCGCGAGGTCTCCTCGCTACAGCGGGTGCGGAGCAGGTGGGTGGCCGGAGTGGTCGGCGCAGACCCGTGGGGCGAGGTGCCGTGGCTGGCGACCCGCTACGTGCCGGGGCCGACGCTGCACGACAAGATCATCAACGAGGGGCCGCTGTCGCGCGAGGACGTCGAGCAGCTGGCCAGCGACCTGGCCGAGGGCATCGCCGACTGCCACGCCGTCGGTGTCCTCCACCGTGACATCAAGCCGGCCAACATCATCGTCGAGGGGCGCACCCCGATCCTGATCGACTTCGGGCTCGCCCGCGTCGCCGACGACCCGAAGATCACCGTGACCGGCCTGCTGATCGGCACCCCCGGCTACCTTCCGCCCGAGATCGCGGTCGGCGACCCGGCCACCCCGGCCTCGGACGTGCACTCGTGGGCCTCCGTGGTGGCGTACGCCGCGACCGGCCGCCCGCCCTTCGGCGAGGGCAACTCGATGAAACTGATGGACCGCGCCCGGCGCGGTGAGCACGACCTCGAGGGGGTGCCGCAGCCGCTGCGCGGGCTGCTCGGCCAGGCGCTGTCGCCCGACCCCGCGGACCGCCCGACGCTGGACGAGGTGCGCGAGTGGCTGCGTACGCCGCGCCGGCCGTTCGTGCACCGGCCGGTCGAGCAGCTCTCGCTGAGCGACCGGGCCGAGCGCGAGAAGGCCACCACGCCGGCTGCGCCGTTCACCCCGATCCAGAAGCTCGGCCCGCGCCAGGACAGCGGCTTGGAGAAGCTGCGCCGGGGTGCCGTCTGGCTCGGCCTGCTCGCCTTCGCCGTCGGCGTCATCGCTGCGTTCCCGAGCGTCGGCTTCTGGGCCGTGCTCGGCGCGGCGTGGCTGATCCGCGCCGGCACGCTTGCCGCCGGCGATCTGCGTCGGTGGCGGTGGTATCGCGGTCGCAAGTGGCATGACGCGCCCCGACTGCTGATCGGCGCTCCCTGGCGCCTGGTCCGTTCGCTCCCGAAGACGTTCGTCGTCGGGGTGTGGGGCTTCGGGTTCGTGGTGGCGGCGGTGCTGATCGGCTTCGCCCTGCAGCTCTCCCTCGAGGCGACGCTGGGCTTCGCCGGCCTGGCGTTCGTCGGCGCGCTGTGGACCGGCTCCGGTCGCGACCGGCTGCGTGACCCGGTGACCAAGGCGGTCCACCGGATCTCGGCGCGATGGGTGCCGTGGATCCTCGGGTTCGCCGTGGTCGTCACTCTGGCGCTCTTCCCGATCCAGACCCTCGCCGACGAGGGCTCGCAGTTCTCCGATGGCGACGAGCCGTGGTGGGTCGAGCTCCTCGGCTGGTGAGACGCCCGTCCCATGGACGAAGATTTCGTGGCAGTATCAGGGCTATGACGACGTACGTCATCATCATTCGCTAGCGCGTCGAGCACCTGCCCGACGCGCCACCCTCTCGTTCCCGAGAGGGTTTTTTGTTGCCCAGCCCAACCCAGCCCAGCCCGAGGACCCGAGGACACAGAGCCATGGAATTCCACGTCTACGACACCACCCTGCGCGACGGTGCGCAGCAGGAGGGCCTGAACCTCAGCGTCGCCGACAAGCTCGCGATCGCCCGGCACCTCGACGGTCTGGGCGTCGGGTTCATCGAGGGCGGCTGGCCCGGAGCGAACCCGAAGGACACCGAGTTCTTCAAGCGGGCAGTCTCCGAGCTCGACCTCAAGCACGCGCGGCTGGCGGCGTTCGGGTCGACCCGCCGGGCCGGTGTGAGGGCTGCGGACGACCCGCAGGTCGCCGCGCTCCGCGACTCCGGGGCGTCGGTTGTCACCCTCGTCGCCAAGTCCCACGACCGTCACGTCGAGCTCGCGTTGCGCACCACTCTCGAGGAGAACCTCGCGATGATCCGCGACACGGTCTCCCACCTGCGCGAAGAGGGCCAGCAGGTCTTCCTCGACGCCGAGCACTTCTTCGACGGCTACCGGGCCAACCGCGACTACGCGCTCGAGGTCCTGAAGACCGCCTACGAGGCGGGCGCCGAGGTGGTCGCGCTGTGCGACACCAACGGCGGGATGCTGCCGGGCTGGGTGGCCGACGTCGTCCACGACGTCCGCGGCGCCACCCAGGGAGCGGTCGGCATCCACTGCCACAACGACACCGGGTGTGCGGTCGCCAACTCGCTGGCCGCCGTGGACGCCGGCGCGATGCACGTCCAGGGCTGCATCAACGGCTACGGGGAGCGTACGGGCAACGCCGACCTCGTCTCCGTGGTCGCCAACCTGCAGCTGAAGCTGGGCCGCGAGGTGCTGCCCACGGGGCTGCTCGGCGAGGCGACCCGCGTCGCGCACGCGGTGGCCGAGGTGACCAACGTGCCGCCCGCGGGCCGTCAGCCGTACGTCGGTGCCTCCGCGTTCACCCACAAGGCCGGGCTGCACGCCTCCGCGATCAAGGTGGACCCCAACCTCTACCAGCACATGGACCCGGCCGGCGTCGGCAACGACATGCGGCTGCTGGTCTCGGACATGGCCGGGAGGGCCTCGATCGAGCTGAAGGGGCGCGAGCTCGGCTACGACCTCTCCGACGACCGCGACCTGGTGGCCCGGGTGACCGAGCGGGTCAAGGAGGCCGAGCAGCGTGGCTACACGTTCGAGGCGGCCGACGCCTCCTTCGAGCTGCTCCTGATCGAGGAGGTCGAGGGCGCCCGGCCGTCCTTCTTCGACGTCGAGTCCTGGCGGGTCATCTCCGAGGCCCGCGGTGGTGGTGCCGAGACCGGCTCGACCACCGAGGCGATCGTGAAGATCCACGCCGACGGCGTACGTCATGTCGAGACCGGCGAGGGCAACGGCCCGGTCAACGCGCTCGACCAGGCGCTGCGGGCCGCGATCACGCGTGCCTTCCCGGTGGTCGCCTACTTCGACCTGATCGACTTCAAGGTGCGCCTCTTCGACCAGGGACACGGCACCGATGCCAGGACGCGGGTGCTGATCGAGACCTCCGACGGCTCGACGTCGTGGACGACGGTGGGGGTCGGGTCGAACGTGATCGAGGCATCGTGGGAGGCGCTGGTCGACGGGCTCACCTTCGGGCTGCGCCGGCATGTGGGCGAGACCACACCGTCGGAGGCTGCTGTCACGGAATGAATCCCCGGGACGCGGGCGTTGAACACTTCAACATTGAACTATCCGCGTCCTACGAGGAGAACCCGTGACCGACACCCGTATCGCCGTACTCGTTGGCAGCCTGCGCGCCGACTCCATCAACCGCAAGCTCGCCGAGAAGCTCGTCGCCGAAGCGCCTGAGGGTGTCGTCCTGGAGATCGTCGACGGACTGGCGGACGTGCCGTTCTTCAACGAGGACCTCGAGGCCGACCCGGGCGAGGCCGTGAGCCAGCTCCGCAAGGTGATCGACGAGGCCGACCGCGTCCTCATCGTGACCCCGGAGTACAACGGCACGATGCCCGCCGTCATCAACAACGCGATCGACTGGCTCTCGCGCCCCTACGCCGCCGGCGTGCTCAAGGGCAAGATCCTCTCGGTCGTCGGCGTCGCTCCGACGCCCTACGGTGCCAAGTGGTCCCACGCCGACGCAGCCCGCTCGGCCGGCATCGGCGGCGCCGTCGTCGTCGAGGACGCCATCGTCTCCCAGCCGGTCCACGAGATCGACGTCTTCACCGACGCCGAGGCCCAGGGCCGCTTCCGTGAGGCCGTCGAGAAGCTCGCGGGCTTCCAGCCTGCAGCCGCCTGAGCCCCAACCAGGCAGCGCACCACGAGGGCAGGTCTCTGCGGGGGGAGACCTGCCCTTGGTGATTTATCGCGTGCGTGACCAGCGATTCGGCCGTACGTTTCGCTCATGAGTGGACCCGTGAAGCAGCTCCGACTGGTGGTCGAGGCGAAGGACTACGAGCAGGCGGTGGCCTTCTACCGCGACACCCTCGGCCTGCCGGAGCAGGCCGCCTTCTCTGGCCCGGGTGAGGCTCATGTGACGATCCTCGACGCCGGCCTGGCCACGCTCGAGCTCGCCAACTCCGCCCAGCACGCCTACATCGACGAGGTCGAGGTCGGGCAGCCGGCGGCCGGGCACGTCCGGGTGGCGTTCGAGGTCGAGGACTCCGCCACCGTCGCCTCCCGGCTCGTCGATGGCGGCGCCACCCTCGTCGCGCCACCCACTCGCACCCCGTGGGAGTCGCTCAACGCCCGTCTCGACGGGCCGGCGGGGCTGCATCTGAGTGTCTTCCAGGAGCTCGCCGAGCCCGTTCTGGCTCCGGACTATCCGGTCACCACCGAGCGGCTGGCGTTGCGCCCGATCGACGTCGAGCGCGACCTCGACGATCTGCACGCCTATCTCTCGCTCGAGGAGGTGTGCCGCTACATCCCACCGGTTCCGCGTGACCGCGAGCAGCTGCGAAAGGCGTACGCAGCCGAGAGGCGTCTCTCCGTCCTGCGCCGCGAGGGTGAGGTGCTCTGCCTCGCCGTCGAGCACGAGGGCCGGCTGATCGGCGACGTGGTGCTCTTCTGGCACAGCAAGGAGCAGCGGTCGGGGGAGATCGGCTATGCCTTCAACCCCGAGTTCAGCGGCCGCGGCTTCGCCACGGAGACCGCGCGGGCGCTGCTGGGGCTGGCGTTCGACGGGCTCGGCCTGCACCGGGTGACCGCCCGGGTCGACGAGCGCAACACCGCCTCGGCGCGGGTGGTCGAGCGGCTCGGGATGCGGAAGGAAGCCGTCGAGCGCGAGGCCGAGTGGTTCAAGGGCGAGTGGACGACACTGGTGCACTACGCGATGCTCGAGGACGAGTGGCGCTCGGGCCACTAGTCTGCAGGGGTGGCCGAGCTTCATGATCTGACCGCCCTGGAACAGGGAGAGCTGCTGCATCGATGCGAGGTCTCCCCGGGAGAGCTCGCCGAGCACTACCTCGACCGGATCGCGAGGCTCGACGATGTCGGCGCCTTCGTCACCGTGGCCGAGGAGCGGATCTCGACCTGCGCTCGTGAGCTCGTGGTCAAGCCGGTCGGTGCCTCACCGCTGTGGGGCGTACCCACCGCGATCAAGGACCTCAACCTCACCCGCGGGGTGCGTACGACCTTCGGGTCGGCTGCCTTCGCCGACTTCGTACCCGACATCTCCGACAACGTCACCCTCTCCATCGAGGCGGCCGGGATGATCTCGCTCGGGAAGACCAACACTCCCGAGTTCGGCTCGCCCTGCTACACCGAGCCGGACGTGGCGCCGCCCGCCGTCACGCCCTGGGACCGTACGCGGATTGCCGGCGGCTCCTCCGGAGGTGCTGCCGCCGCGGTCGCCGCCGGGCTGGTGCCGGTCGCGCAGGGCTCCGACGGCGGGGGTTCGATCCGGATCCCGGCCTCGTGCTGCGGGCTGGTCGGCCTCAAGCCCACGCGCGGACGGATCTCCCCGTCGCCCATGTACGGCGACGCCGCCGGACTCGCCACCGCCGGTCCGATCGCTCGGACGGTGCGCGACGCGGCGGCCTTCCTCGACGTGCTCGCGGGGCGGCGTACTGGTGATCCCTTCTGGGCTCCCGAGGAGCCGCTCCCGTTCCTGGACGCGTGCGAGCGGCCGCCGGGGCGGCTGCGCATCGCCCGGTTCATCGAGCCGCTGATCGCCCCGACCTCGGTCGATCCCGAGTGCGTCGCCGCCTGGGAGAACGCCTCTGCCTTGTTGGAATCGCTGGGCCACGAGATCGTCGACATCCCGCGGCCGCTGCCGGTCGAGGCGGTCGCGGTCTTCGAGACGGTCTGGGCGGTCGGGACCGCGATGTCGGTCGTCAACCTCACCCCGGATCAGCGATCCCAGATCCGGCCGCTGACCCGCTGGCTCACCGAGCGAGGAGAGGCGTTCAGCGGCCCGGAGTTCGGGCTGGCGATCGCCGAGCTACGACGGTACGCCGCCATGGCCCTGGAGGCGCTGGCGCCCTACGACGCCGTGCTCACCCCGACCCTGGCCACCCCGCCGCCGAAGGTCGGTGCGATCCGTGACGACGCCGACCCCGCCGCCGACTTCGAGGCTCAGAAGGCGTTCACCCCCTGGACCTCCGCCTGGAACGTCACCGGCATGCCCGCCATCTCCCTGCCCCTCCACTGGACCCCGTCCGGTCTTCCTGTCGGCGTCATGCTCGCCGCCCGTCCCGCCGAGGAGCCCCTCCTGCTCTCCCTCGCGGCCCAGATCGAGGACGCCGCCCTCTGGGACCACCGCCTCCCGCCCGGCTGGTGACCCGCGCCGAGACGTCAGTTAGGTCGGCCGAGACGTCAGTTGCGTCGGGCGAGACGTCAGTTAGGTCGGGCGAGATGGCACATGGTGCCGTCTCGCCCGACGTACGTGACGCTTCGGCAGGGGTCAGCGACGCTTCGGCCGACCGGGGTGACGCTTCGGCAGGGGTCAGTCGCCGAGGCCGCGGGCCTTGAGGGCGTCGCCGGTCTCGTGGGCGCGGGCGACGACGCGGATGACGAAGGGGGAGAGGTACGCCCTGGGGTGCCGGATCCCGCGAGCGCGAGCCGCGTCGCGGGTCTCGAGGAGGAGGGCGATGCTCGCCGGGATGCTGGTGATGGCCAGGCCGATCACGAGGGCGACCCCGTCCGGGTTCACGCCGATCGGCTTGAGCGGCGTGATGAGCCGCGTGAACAGGTCGAGCATCGCGTTGACCTCGGTCGTGGCGGTGAGGATGAGACCGCCGAGCGCGAGGGAGATCAGGTCGACGCCGGCCTCGACCGCCCGCGGCCATCCGTGGGCGTAGCCCTGGAGCGCGGAGAGGACGAGCGCGATCAGGAGTACGCCGCGGGCAGCCCGCCCCACCTGCCGCATCGGCAGCCGGGCGACGAGCGTGACCACGACCGCGATCCCGAAGAGCACCCCGGTGGCGACCAGCCCGTGGAGTACCACGAGCAGGGTGCTGAACACCAGCAGCCCCAGCAGCTTCGCACCGGCGGGGGCCCGGTGCAGGAGGCTGTCGCCGGGCAGGTAGGCGCCGAGTAGGTAGCTCAACGCCGCCCCCGTTCCGCGGCGGCATTTTCCCGCCATGGCGGGAAAATGCCGCGGCTGCGGTCGTCAGGTGCCAGCAGAATCCCGCCATGGCGGGATTCTGCCGCCCGCCGGGCCGCCGCCCGCCCGCACAACCCCGCCATGGCGGGAAAGTGCGCCGCGCCCGCGACCATCACACACCCACCGACTGTGTGTAGTGCGCGACGGCATCCGGAGCCGATCCGTCGAAGGTGACCGCCCCGTCCGCGACGACCAGCGCGCGGTCGCACCGCGCGGCGAGGTCGAGGTCGTGGGTGACCAGGACGAGCTGCTGCGAGAGCCCGAAGAGCGCGTCGGCGACCAGCCGGGTGTTGGCGAGGTCGAGCAGCGTGGTGGGCTCGTCGGCGACGACGATCGACGGCTCCGCGGCGAGCACGCCAGCCAGTGCGAGCAGCTGCCGCTGCCCGCCCGACAACGTGTGCACCGACTGCGTTGCCAGCCCGTCCAGCCCGAACCGCGCCAGAACCTCGAGAGCCCGGGCGTGCCGCTCCGACGAGGAGCGCACCAGCCGCCGCAGCGACAGCTCGACGTCCTCGACGCAGGTCGGCATGACCAGCTGAGCGGCCGGGTCGGTGAAGCAGAAGCCGACCCGGCGGCGTACTTCCTTGCCCTTGCGGGCGACGTCGAGGCCGTCGACCAGGACGCGGCCCGAGGTCGTGGACACCAGGCCGTTCAGCAGCCGGGCGAGCGTCGACTTCCCGGAGCCGTTGCCGCCGATGATCGCGATCCGCCGCTCGGTGAGCGTCAGCGAGGTGGGGGAGAGCAGCACCCGGCCGCCCTCGTCCTCCGGAAGCGCGACCCCCGCGGCATCGAGCTCGATCATCGGCGCAGGAGGTTCGGGAAGGCTCGGTGCACCTCGGCCGCGACGATCGCCACGAGCCCGGTCTTGACCAGGTCGCCGAACCAGAACGGCAGGTCCCACTTCCACACGGTGCTCAGCGGCTCGCCGGAGTAGATCATCATCCCCGCGATGCCGAGGGGGTGGACGATCAGGATCGAGCCGGCGATCGAGCACAGGAACACCACGACGGCGCGGGTGCGGGCGGGCCCGGCGACGTACTTGACCAGGAAGCCGACCAGCGCCGCCATCAGCGGGAACGCGATCAGGTAGCCGCCGGAGATCCCGGCGAACTTCGCGAAGCCGGAGGTGTGGTCGGCGTAGACCGGCAGCCCGATGCCGCCGAGCAGCAGGTAGAGGGCGACGGCCAGGAACCCGCGCAGGGGACCGAGCAGCGCGCCGGAGAGCGCGACCGCGAAGGTCTGCAGGGTGATCGGCACGGCGGTGCCGGTCGGAATGTCGCCGACCAGGGTCGAGGCGCAGATCAGCCCGGTGAACGCGGCGATCAGGGCGATGTCGGTGGTGGTGAAACGGGCCGGCTTCGACTCGTCGGCCTCCGGGGTCGACGTCGCACTGGTGGGGGACTCGGTCATACTCGCTCCTGCGTACTCAGACCTGAACCTTGGTCAGGTGAACGGTGTTCAGGTTAAGGTCGACGTACGTCTTCGTCCACTTCGTCCCACCACCCGGCCCCTGGGAGCAACATGCGATACCGCCGTGAGGACGTCGTCGCCCGCGCGCTGCAGGTCCTCGACGACTACGGTCTCGCCGACCTGACGATGCGTCGGCTCGGCACCGAGCTCGGCGTACGCCCCAGCGCGCTCTACCACCACTTCGCCAACAAGCAGTCCCTGCTGGCAGCGGTGGCCGACGAGATCCTGCTCCGGGGGCGGCACGAACCGTCGGGTGCCTGGGACGTACGCGTCACCGGCATCTGCACCGACCTGCGCGACTCGCTGCTGGCCTACCGCGACGGCGCCGAGGTCGTCGCCACCGTCTGGGCCTTCGGGCTGGGCGCGACCCAGCCCCACGACGACCTCGTCGCGGCGCTGAGCGACGGCGGCCTCGGCGATCTCGCCCCGGTCGCCGCCCGCACCCTGCTCCACTTCGTCTACGGTCACGCCGTCGACGAGCAGACCCACCTCCAGGCCGCCGCCGCGGGCGCCATCGAGGACGACGTACGCGACACCGACGACTTCGTCACCGGCCTCGGCCTGATCGCCGCCGGCATCTCGATGGCCAAGGCCGTCCGCGAGGCCTCGGCCGACCGCTGAGGGGCGCTCAGACCCCGTCGACCTCCGCGCCGTGCTGCTCGGCGAGCATCACGGCGCCGGCGAGGTCGAGCTTCGTGCCGCGCAGCGATGCGGCCGTGAGGTCGACCCGGTCGAGCCCGGCCCCGCGGAGGTCGGCACCGTGCAGCTTCGTCTCCTGGAGCGTGGCTCCGTCGAGCCGGGTGTCTCGCAGGACCGCGCCGGTGAGGTCGGCCAGCGACAGGTCGGCGTCGCGGAGGTCCAGCCCGGACAGGTCGAGCCGGGCGAGGTTCGCGCCGCGCAACGAGACCCCGCGCCACACGCCGCCGGTGACCTTCAGCGGCCGCAGGGTGCAGTTCGAGAACTCGCTCCCGCTGAGCTTGCAGCCCTCGAACGTCGAGTCGAAGAAGTTCGTACGCCGGAAGTCACAGCCGACGAACGCCGACCCGACGTGGGTCGAGGCGTTGAACCGGCCGCCGTGGAAGGTGCAGTTCTCGAAGAGTGCCGCCGACGTCGTCGCCTCGGTCAGATCGACATCGGTGAAGACGCAGTCGACGAACCGGGCCCCGGTGAGATCGGCTGCGTACCAGTCCTCGTTGCGGAAGTGCTCGTCGCTCGCCTCGGCGGGTGGGTTCGGCATGGCGCACACCCTGCCACCCGCCACCGACACTCCGGCTGCGCGAGCTCTCAGTCGTGCTGGGTGAACCACTCGTCGAGGAGCGGCCAGGTGTTGTCCCGGGCGGCGCGGCCGGTGAGCAGGCCGAGATGGCCGCCGGGGACGATCTCGAAGCGGAGCTCCTCGGCGCCGGTGAGCAGGTCGACCAGCGGCCTGACCGAGGCGACCGGACCGATGCCGTCGTTGGCACCGGCGACGACGAGTGTGGGCTGCTTGACGTCGCGCAGGTAGACGGAGTGCTCGTCGCTGAGGTCGATCTGCCCGCTGAACAGCGCGTTGGTGCGGAAGAAGTGGTGGTAGAGCTGCCCGAACGTACGCCCCGGGTAGGCGATGATGTTGTCGGTGAACCGGTCGACCGCCTCGAGCTGGGCGAGGAACTCGCGATCGGCCAGGTTGGACAGCTTCGCCACCGGCTTGGTGAACATCTTGTCGACCGAGGAGATCTGAAAAGCCCACCTGACCAGCGGCTTCGGAGCACCCCCGAAGGCCTGGTAGGCAGTGGTGACCAGGTTGCCCGGCGGCAGGTTGAGCAGCGGCCGCAGCGGCGCGATCAACGGCACCTGACGTACGTCGCAGGGCGAGCCGAGCACCGCCAGCGAGGCGATCGGGAGGTCGGGGGCGTCCGCGGCGGCGAGCATCGTGAAGATCCCGCCCAGCGACCAGCCGACCACGTGTACCGGCCGCCCGCCGGCGTGCTCGGAGACCGACCGGATCGCCTCCGGCACGACGTGCGCGATCCAGTGCTCGATGCCGAGGCTGCGGTCGGCGAAGTTCACCTCGCCGTACTCGACCAGGTAGGTCGGCCGGTCCGTCCCCACCAGATGCTCGACGACCGAGCAGCCGCGCCGCAGGTCGTAGCAGATCGCCGGCGCCGCCAGCGGCGTCACCAGCAGCACCGGGTCGCCCTCCGGCGTCGTCCCCGCCACGGGCCGGTAGTGGTAGAGCTCGCGTCGGTTGCCGTCGTCGATCAACGTACGCGGCATCGGCCGGAGGTCGGCGAGCCCGCCGTAGAGCAGCGAGTGCGCGACGTTCCCCGCGGCGGCGCCGACCGTGGTGGCGATCGAGGCGGCAGCTTGTCGGGGGTGGGGGAGGATGGCCATTGTGGGCTTAACGTAACCCGCCTTCCCGGGTCACGCCGGGAGGAGCGCGCACAGCGTGTGACGTCTGTTACCCCTCGAGGAGCCGCTCGCACTCGGTGACCAGGCGCTCGCGGAGCGGGGCGGCGCGCTCGGCGAAGGCACGCTGAGCGGCGGCGTACTCCTGCTTCCCGGCGGCCGTCTCGATGCGGATCGGGTCGAGGTCGAGCTCGGCGAGGTCGTACGGAGCGGCCTTCATGTCCATCGTGCGGATGTCCCAGGCGAGCTCGAAGCAGTCGGCGACGAGGTCGGAGGAGACCAGCGGTGAGAGCCGGAAGGCGTGCTTGTAGAGGTCCATGTTGCCGTGCAGACAGCCCGGCTGCTCGAAGGCCGCCCGGTCGTCGGAGCGCGGGGAGAGGGTGTTGAGCGGCGCAGCCGGGGGAGTGAAGAAGCGGTACGCGTCGAAGTGGCTGCACGCGATGCGGTGGGACTCGACCACGCGGTCGGTGCCGGTGGTGCCGAGCCGCAGCGGCCAGTCGGCGTGGCGTACCTGCTCCGGGGTCAGCCGGTAGACCATCGCCCACTCGTGGAGGCCGAAGCAGCCGAAGTTGGCGTCGCGGGAGGCGGTGGCGCGGAGCAGCTTGAGGAGGGTCTCGACGAGCAGGCGCTTGTCGGCGAGGAAGTCGGAGGAGACCGTGCCGGAGGTGTAGCCGCGCAGCGACTCGTACTCCGCAGCATCCTCCAGGACGACCCCGAACCCCGGGTGCCAGCGCAGCAGCTGGGCGGGCCGGTAGGAGTAGTAGGTGTAGAGGAAGTCGTTGACCGGGTGCTTGACCCGGGCGCCGCGGCGGGCGAGATGCGGCTCGACATAGGGCGCCAGGCGCGCGCGGTGAGCGGCCGCGCGAGCGGTCCACTCCGAACGCGACAGCACCTCCACGACGTACAAGCCTACGAAGGCGGCGCATAGTGAAGTGAATCGTGGCGACTGGTCCGGATAGGCTCAGCACGTGCGCATCGCCAGATTCACGACCAAGGGTGGCGAGCCCCAGTTCGGCGTCGTCATGGGGGACCTCGACGGCTACGGCCAGCTCAGCGAGGACGCGACCGTCGTCGCGCTCCAGGGCGACCCGCTGTTCTCGGGTGTCAACATCACCGACCAGGTCCACAAGTTCGAAGACGTCAAGCTGCTCGCGCCGGTGATCCCGCGCAGCAAGGTGGTCGCGGTCGCCCGCAACTACGCCAAGCACGCGGCCGAGCTCGGCAACGAGGTGCCGGAGGAGCCGCTCTTCTTCATCAAGCCCAACACCGCGGTCTGCGGCCCCGGTGACGCGATCCAGCGGCCGGCAGGGGTCGAAGACCTCCACTTCGAGGGCGAGCTCGCGATCGTGATCGGCCGGATCTGCCGCGACGTACCGGTGGAGAAGGTGAAGGACGTCATCTACGGGATGACGGTCGCCAACGACGTCACCGCGCGTGACATCCAGCGGCGGCTCAAGCACTTCTCCCAGGCGAAGGGCTACGACACCTTCTGCCCGCTCGGCCCCTGGATCGAGACCGACGTCGAGCTGGAGCAGCTCGCCGCCGGCGTACGCATCCAGACCTTCCTCAACGGTGACGTCGTCCAGGACGGGTCCACGAAGGACCTCGTCCACGACATCCCGAAGCTGATCGCCCACATCAGCAGCGTGATGACGCTGCTGCCGGGCGATGTGATCCTCACCGGCACCCCCGAGGGTGTCGGCCCCATGGAGCCCGGCGACGAGATCGAGATCTTCGTCGAGGGGCTCGGAGCTCTGACCAACAAGGTGGCACAGCGTTGACTGGCAATGGAATGACCGGCTCACTCGAGCCCAAGGACTACCGGGTCCGGATGGCGCCCTCACCGACGGGGTCGCCCCACGTCGGCCTGGTCCGCACCGCCCTGTTCAACTGGGCCTTCGCCCGCCACCACGGTGGCACCTTCGTCTTCCGTATCGAGGACACCGACAAGGCGCGCAACACCCAGGAGTCCTACGACGGGCTCATCGACCTGATGCGCTGGCTCGGCCTCGACTGGGACGAGGGCGTCGAGGTCGGCGGCCCCTACGGCCCCTACCGCCAGTCGGAGCGCTCGGAGATCTACGCCGACGCGCTCGGCCGGCTGCGCGCCTCGTCCCACGTCTACGAGTGCTACTGCACCGGCGAGGAGACCACCGCCCGCTACGAGCAGCGCCTGGCCGCCTACAAGGCCGCGAAGGCGGAGGGGATCAAGGGCGAGGCCCCGGCCCAGGGCTACGACAACCACTGCCGTGACCTGAGCGAGGACCAGATCAAGGCGTACGAGGCGGAGGGCCGCTCCTCGGTCCCGCGGTTCCGCATGCCCGACGGCTCGATCACCTTCAACGATCTCGTCCGCGGCGAGGTGACCTTCGAGACCAAGCATGTCCCCGACTACGCGCTCGCGCGCGCCAACGGCGACCCGCTGTACACGCTCACCGCGCCGGTCGACGACGCCACCATGAACATCACCCACGTCTTCCGCGGCGAGGACCTGCTGTCCTCGACCCCTCGGCAGATCGCGCTCTTCGACGCATTCGTCGAGGTCGGCCTGGCCGAGCGGGCACCGGAGTACGGCCACCTGCCGTACGTCATGGGCCAGGGCAACAAGAAGCTCTCCAAGCGCGACCCGGAGGCGCACGCGCTGAAGTACCGCGAGGAGGGGTTCCTGCCGGAGGGGCTGCTCAACTACGTGGCGCTGCTCGGCTGGGCGATCGCGGCCGACCGCGACATCTTCACCATGGAGGAGATGGTCGAGGCCTTTGAGATCCACGACGTGGTCAAGAACCCGGCCCGCTTCGACATCAAGAAGGCGGAGGCGATCAACGCCTCCCACATGCGGCTGCTGCCGGTCGAGGACATCACCCACCGGGTGATTCCCTACCTCAAGGCCGACGGGATCATCAGCGACCCGGTCAACGATGCCGACGCGCAGATGCTCGAGGCCGCGATGCCGCTGGTCGCCGAGCGGATCAACAAGCTGGGCGAGGCCTCCGACATGCTGCGGTTCCTCTTCGTCCCGGAGGCCGACTTCGCGCTCGACGAGGAGGACGCCGCCAAGCTGCTCGACGAGGAGGGCCTGGGTGTCGTCCGGGCTTCGTACGACGCGCTCGTGGGTCTCCACGCGTGGTCGACGGCCGAGATCCAGGACGCCCTGACCGCGGCCCTGATCGACGGTCTCGGGCTCAAGCCGCGCAAGGCCTATGGCCCGGTGCGCGTCGCGGTGACGGGCAAGCGGATCAGCCCGCCACTGTTCGAATCCATGGAGCTGCTCGGTCGGGAGCGTACGCTGGGGCGCCTGAAGGCGGTTCTCGGGAAGTAGGTCGGACAGGATGAGCACGGTCGTGGAGCCGCCGTCGGGACTGGCGTACTACCAGGTACAGCGCAGCGGGCGCAGTGGCTGGGGGCGGCCCCTGATCGGACTCATCCTGATCGGACTGTGTGTCTTCTTCGTCTCGCCGGCGGTGGTGCTGGTCGGGTTCGAGCTCTTCTTCATGCTCACCGGCGACAACGTTGCCACCGGCATGGCCAACGTCTCCGACGTGGAGAACGTCACCCCGGAGTCGCTGGCCTTCCTGCTGCTCTCGCTGGCCGGGGCGATCCCGGCGGCGATGCTGCTGTGCTGGGCGCTGCACGGCCTGCGGCCGGGGTGGCTGGCCTCGGTCGAGCGGCGGATCCGCTGGCCGTGGCTGCTGCAGTGCCTCGGGATCGCGGCGATCACGATGGTGGTCACGGTCATCATCGCCTCCCGGCTG
The DNA here is from genome assembly GCF_040300245.1 of Nocardioides sp. NPDC000445. Taxonomy (NCBI): domain Bacteria; kingdom Bacillati; phylum Actinomycetota; class Actinomycetes; order Propionibacteriales; family Nocardioidaceae; genus Nocardioides; species Nocardioides sp. NPDC000445. The sequence continues at coordinate 219,664 of NZ_JBEPDH010000010.1, forward strand.
CCGATCCCCGGCGACGACCTCGGGCCCAGCACGCTCAATCCCTACACCAGCACGATGCGCGACTTCGTGCTCGTGATCGTGCTGCTCACCCCGCTGCAGGCGGCGGGGGAGGAGTACCTGTTCCGCGGCTACATCTTCCAGACCTTCGGCTCGCTCTTCGGCGGGATGATGGGCGCCCGGACGGTCTCGGTGACGATCACCGCGCTGCTGTTCGCCTTCGCCCACGGCTCCCAGGATCTGCCGCTGTTCCTGGACCGGTTCGCCTTCGGCATCGTCGCCGGCATCTGCGTGATCGCCACCGGCGGCATCGAGGCGGGCATCGCGATGCATGTCCTCAACAACTTCGTCAGCCTCGGCATGGCCGTGGCCTTCGGCGACATCTCGACGGTGCTCAACACCACCGAGGGGTCGTGGTGGCGGATCCCGGTCACCCTGGTCCAGTCGGGCGTCTTCCTGGCGCTGACCGTGTGGGCCGCGCGATCGGCCGGCCTCTCGACCACGACCAAGAGCGCCTGAAAATGGGGCCAGGGGCGTGCCGATTTCGTAGCCTGGGGCCCTCGCCGGTAATGTTTCCTCTCGGTTCGAGGGAGAAATCCTGAGGGCCAGATCGCTCTTGTTGGCGGCCTCTGAGGCTAAGTCAATCAAGACGATGGGCTATGGTGTAATTGGCAACACGACTGGTTCTGGTCCAGTTATTCTAGGTTCGAGTCCTAGTAGCCCAGCGGATCCTCTCTGGAGGATTTGGGAGTCACCGAAGCGGTTCGCTAAGGTTTCACCCGCTGCAAGCCCCCGTCGTCTAGCGGCCTAGGACGTCGCCCTCTCACGGCGGTAACGCCGGTTCAAATCCGGTCGGGGGTACCACGCAGGAAGAGCCCCGAGTCACTGACTCGGGGCTCTTCGCCATTTCTGCCGGGGGCGCGGATATGGCCGCGGCGCGGAGGGGTCCCGATGTGGGGGATCGGCTGGTCATCCGGTAATGTTTCTCCTGCCCGCGAGGCCGAAAGGTCATCGCGGGAGGTGCAAGCCCCCGTCGTCTAGCGGCCTAGGACGTCGCCCTCTCACGGCGGTAACGCCGGTTCAAATCCGGTCGGGGGTACAACGCACGGGAAGCCCCGAGTCACTGACTCGGGGCTTCTTGGTTCTCCGGGTCCAAGTCGAGCTGCATCCAGGTGACGTCGTGCCAGGCGTCGAACTTCCAGCCGATCCTGCGGTACGTCCCGACCTCGGTGAAGCCGAAGGAACGGTGGATCCCGAGGCTGGCCTCGTTCGGGATGGCGATCCCGGCGAGCGCGCGGTGGAAGCCGCGCTCCTTCAGGTAGGGGAAGAGGGCTGCGTACAGGGCCTTGCCGGCGCCGTTGCCACGCCGGTCGCGGTCGAGGTAGATGGACACGTCGCAGGCCCAGCGGTAGGCGGCGCGGGTGCGGTGCTGGGTGGCGTACGCATAGCCGAGGACCTCCGGACCGGCCTCGCCCTCGGTCTCCAGGACCAGCCAGGCGTGCTCGGCCAGGGACGACTCGATGCGGCGAGCCATCTCTTCGACCGTCGGCGGCTCGGTCTCGAAGGAGATGACGGTGTCGCGGACGTACGGCTCGTAGATCGCCGCGCAGGCGGCGGCATCCGCGGTCGTTGCGTGGCGGATGGTCCAGGCAGGAGACATGTCTCCTATAGTAGTCACGTGGCTGACGATAGTGACAAGTTCGGTGAGGCCCTGGCGTCCAACATCAGGTCGGCGCGGGAGTCGCTCGGGATGACCGTCGCGGGGCTCGCGGAGGCGTCCGGGGTGTCCCGGGCGATGATCTCGAAGATCGAGCGGGGCGAGGCGCAGCCGACCGCGGTCCTGCTCACCCGGCTCTCCGGGGCGCTGGAACTGACGCTGTCGGAGCTGATCGCGCGGGCCGAGGGGGATGCCGTGCGCGTGGCCCGGCGCGCGGAGCAGACCGAGTGGACGGACCCCGAGACCGGCTACGTACGCCGCGCCGTCTCGCCGCCCGCGCACGGGATCCTGGAGCTGGTCGAGGTGGAGTTCCCGGCCGGTGCGTCGGTGGCCTCGCCGGCCTCGGCGTACCACTTCAAGGAGCAGCAGATCTGGGTGCTCTCGGGGCATCTGCGGTTCGTCGAGGGTGACCTCGTCCACGAACTCGACGCGGGTGACTGCCTGCAGCTCGGGCCGCCTGCCGACTGCGTCTTCGTCAACCCGACCGACGAGCCGTGCCGCTACCTGGTCGTGATCGGCAAGCGGCGCGGGTGAGTCAGACCGGGTTGCCGCCGCTCCAGACCTTGTGGGTGAGCGGAACCCCGGGGCGGTAGGCCAGATGCTTGGCGGAGGGCGCGTCGAGAGCCTGCAGATCAGCGCGGCCGCCCACGCTGATCCGTCCCACCGAGTCGCCGAGCCCGAGCGCGGTGGCGCCGCCGACCGTCGCGGCCCAGAGCGCCTCCTCGAAGGTCAGGCGCTGCTGGAGCACGGCGGTGGCGACGCAGAACCCCATCGAGGTCGTGAACGACGAGCCGGGGTTGCAGTTGGACGCGATCGCGATCGTGACGCCCGCGTCGACCAGCTCGCGCGCCGGGGGAAAGGGCTCGCGGGTGGAGAGGTCGCAGGCGGGAAGGAGCGTGGCGACGGTGTCCGACCCGGCGAGGGCGTCGACGTCGGTCGGGCTCAGGTGGTTGCAGTGGTCGACGCTCGTCGCGCCCAGCTCGACGGCCAGCCGGACGCCGCCGGACTCGCCGAGCTGGTTGCCGTGGAGCTTGACGCCGAGCCCCGCGGCGCGGCCGGCCTCGAGGATCTCGCGGGACTCCTCGACGTCGAAGGCGCCCTGTTCGCAGAAGACGTCGATGTAGGTCGCATAGGGCGCGACGGCAGCGAGCATCGGGCCGGTCACGAGGTCGATGTAGGCGCGACGGTCAACGCCGGCGGGGACGACGTGAGCGCCGAGGTAGGTGACCACCTCGGCGTGCTCGGCGCTGATCCGGGCCAGGCGCTGCTCGGTCTCGACGTCGAGGCCGTAGCCGGTCTTGGCCTCGATCGTCGTGGTGCCGCCGCGGTAGGCCTCCTCCCGCAGCCAGCGCGCCCGGGCGCGGAGGTCGTCGTCGGAGGCGGCTCGGGTGGCTTCGACGGTACGCATGATCCCGCCGGCCTCGTAGGGCCGGCCGGCCATCCGGTCGACGAACTCCTCCGCGCGGTCGCCCATCGAGACCAGGTGGGTGTGGGAGTCGACCCAGCCCGGGAGCACCGCGCGACCGTCGAGATCCTCCCGCGTGTCCGCTGCCGGGGCGCGGTCGGCCGGACCGATCCAGGCGATCCGGCCGTCCTCGATCACCACGGCGGCGTCGTGGACGGTGCCGTGCTCCTCGGTGTGCGTGGTCAGCTCGCCGACATTGGTCAGCAACAGGCTCATCCGAGCTCCTTCAAGGCTTCTGTGAACATGGTGGCCGGGTCGCGACCGTCCGCGAGGCGACCGTCCTGGGCCACCACACGCCCGCCGACCACGACGCGACGTACGTCGGTGGCGGTCGCCACCAGGGCGAGCTGGTCGAGGGCGGCTCCGGCGGTGCGTACCGAATCGGGGTCGATCTCCACCAGGTCGGCGCAGGCTCCGATCCGGAGGCCGCCCGGGAGGCCGGAGGCGGCGTAGCCGGAGCCGGCGCGGGTGGTCTCGAGGTCGGCGGGGGAGAAGCGTCCGCGCTGCCGGCTGTGCAGCCGTTCGCCGGCTTCCAGGCCGCGCACCTCGAGCCAGGGATCGATGACCGCGTTCTGGTCGGACCCGAGCGCGATGCGTACGCCTGCGTCGGCCAGCTCGCGGGCGGGTCCGATGCCGTCGCCGAGGTCGGCCTCGGTGGTCGGGCACATCGCCACCCCGGCGCCGCTGGCTGCGATGAGAGCGATGTCGGTGTCGGTCAGGTGCGTGGCGTGGACCAGCCAGGTGCGCGGGGAGAGCGCGTCGGCGTCGGCGAGGACCTGGGTGGGCGTCCGTCCGTACGCGGCGAGCGACTGCTCGTTCTCCGCGGGCTGCTCGGAGACGTGGACGTGGAGGGGCACCTCGGCGGGCAGTCGCTCGGCGACCAGGGCGATGTCGTCGGGGGAGACGGCGCGTACCGAGTGGATGGCCGCACCGACGGCGTGCGTCTGATGAAGCTGCTGCCAGCGCTCGAGCCAGGCCTCGGCGGTGCCGTCTCCGAAGCGGCTCTGCTCGGGGAGGAGCGGCTTGCCCGGGGCGCTGGTCAGATAGAGGGTGTCGAGAAGCGTCAGCCGGATGCCGACGCTGCTCGCGGCCCTCGTGAGCGCGGTGCCGAACGCGTTGGGGTCCACGTAGGGCGTGCCGTCCGGGCGGTGGTGGACGTAGTGGAACTCCGCGACGGTGGTCCAGCCGGTCACCAGCATCTCGGCGAAGACGGCCTCGGCCAGGCGCTCGTAGGAGTCGGGAGTGAGGCGGTCGGCGACGGCGTACATCTGCTCGCGCCAGCGCCAGAAGTCACCACCCTGGTCGTGCGTCCGGCCGCGCAGCGCGCGGTGGAAGGCATGGGAGTGAGCGTTGCCGGAGCCGGCGAGCACGGTGCCGAGGCGGAGGTCGGCGGTCTCGGCGCTCCCGCCGGGGGTGATCGCGGTGATCCGGCCCTCGGTCACCTCGATCACGAGGTCGGTGAGCTCGCGGCCCTCGACCAGCGCCCGCGCGGCATGGATCCGGGTCATCCGCGGGTCTCGCTCGCCAGCAGTCGGACGATGTCCGTGAGCGCCCTCGCCCCGGCCCGGCAGTCGTCGTCGGTGGCGGTCTCGTAGGGGGAGTGGGAGACGCCGGTGGGGTTGCGGGTGAAGAGCATCGCGGTGGGGATCTCGGCGGCGAGGATGCCAGCGTCGTGGCCGGCGCCGGTGGCGAGCACCGGCACGCCGCCCAGCGCGCCGACCAGGCGTTGTTGCAGGTCAGAGTCGAAATGGACCGTGGAGACGTACGACTCCTCGGTCACCTCCAGGGTGCAACCGTGCTCCTCGGCGGCCGCGTGCGAGGCAGCCAGGATCTCCTCGAGGAGGGCTCGGGTCTGCGGGTCGGTGTCGCCGCGTACGTCGAGCCAGGCATCCACCCGGGAGGCGATGACGTTGGTGCCGCCCGGGATCGGGGTGAGGCGGCCGATCGTGGCCCGGGCGGAGTCGGCACCGTCGTGGGCCGACGCGATGCGCTGGGCGGCCAGGACCGCGGCGGCCATCGCGGCGACGGGGTCGCGCCGGTCGCGCATCCGGGTCGCGCCGGCGTGGTTGCCCTCACCGGAGAAGACCAGCTTCCAGCGGCCGTGGGCGAGGATGCTCGAGGCCACGGCGACCGGGGAATCGAGATCGGCGAGCCCGATGCCCTGCTCCACGTGGAGCTCGACGAAGGCGGCCAGGCTCGCCAGCCGCTCCTCGTCGCGGCCGAGCCCGGCAGGGTCGATCCCGTCCGCTCCGCAGGCCTCGGCGTACGTCACCCCGGCCTCGTCGGTGAGCGCGGCCACCGCCTCGCCGGACAGCGCACCGGTCATCAGTTTCGAGCCCAGGCACGCGATGCCGAACCGCGAGCCCTCCTCCTCGCCGAACGCGGCGATCGTCACCGGCCGGGCCGGCACGAAGCCCTCCTCCATCAGCGCCGAGACCGCGGCCAGGGACGAGGCGACCCCGAGCGGGCCGTCGTAGGCGCCCCCGCCCGGAACCGAGTCGAGGTGGGAGCCGATCGCGATCGCGCCGCCCCCGCCGCCCCAGTGAGCCCAGATGTTGCCGTTGCGGTCGGTCTCGACCTCGAGGCCGAGCCCTGCGGACGTACGCCGGAACCACTCGCGCAGCTCCAGCTCGGCCGGCTCGTAGACATGCCGGGAGTAGCCGCCGCGTACGGGATCGCGGCCGATCCCGGCGATCTCGTCGAGCAGGGTGACGACGTCGAGAGTCATTCAGGTCCTTGGTTCAGGTCGTTCAGAGAAGGAGTCGTGTTGGTCTCGACACGCCTCCGCCTAGCGGCTCCGGCGGCTCGACCAGCGGGGGACAGGCCACCGCCGGCGCACGCACGCGTTACGTCGAGCG